>JAJFLN010000722.1 GCA_021772705.1 Candidatus Cloacimonadota bacterium
CCCTATGCTTCCGGTGTTAATCCCGCGTTAAGGATTCCCCCAATTAGCGGCGCATTTGCCGGGAATTGTCCCTACGCAGCCGTCCTGGCCGATCGCAAAAAAAGAGAGCCGGCAGGCGCCGTCGAAAACGTTGATAATCCTAGTGATTCCCGGTGGGGTAGGCGCCGCTAGCGGGCTTTTCGGGAGTGCCGTGGAATAACTGACGGCGGCCGGCCGTTGTTCTCATGATCGCGCCTTGTTGGCAGATTAGCGTCACTTCGGGCGCCGCAACAGCGACCACCCCCGCTTTTGCGGCGCCCCATGGGCCGCGGTACGTAACGGACGACCTGCTCACTTCGTCAAGGCCGTATGGACGCTTTCCCAGTTTTCGCCCGGGGGGTCGCGTTCATAGCGGCCGATGCGATCGCGATAGACGTCATAGAGGCCGCTGAGGCTGGCGTCGAGCTGGGTACATACGTCGGCCAGCTCACGCGCTTCGCGCCAGTGCTGGCCGCGGTATGCGGTCAGCATGCGATTGTGGGCGTCTTGCAGATAGGTGAAGTCCTTGGTTCCGGTGATCTCCGGCGGGCCAAGTAAGGCGTAAATTCTGACGGCTTCCTGTTTACCTTTGACGGCGATCAGGTCGAGTTCGAGGTATGCGAATTCGGGGGCCAGGTCGTGGGTCGCCTCGCTCAGGATGATGCCGACGCCATAGTCCTTGGTTTGTCCCTCCAGTCGCGACGCGAGATTCACCGAATCGCCCAGCACCGAATAGTCAAACCGATGAGTCGAGCCGAGGTTTCCGACCACGCATTCGCCGGTGCTGATGCCTACGCCGATGCGAATTTGGGTGACTGAGCCGGCGCTCTCATTGGGTTGCCACACGCGAACCCGGCGTTCGGCCTCGTTGCGTTGTTCGGGTGTCGCGACGCGGCGCTGCTCGACAAGGGCCATCTCGGCCGTGGTCATGCCTTGTTCGGCGGCAAGGGACAACCACATCAGCGCCGCCGTCATATCCTGATTGACCCCGCTACCGGCGGCATAGCACGTGCCGAGATGGCGCTGCGCCTTGGCGTAACCTTGATCCGCCGCCATGGCAAACCACTCAGCGGATGCGGTCGCATCCTGTCCCACGCCGGTGCCATCACGGTATGCCTTGCCGAGACGGTACTGAGCGCCGGCAACGCCGGCTTCCGCCTCCCGCAACAGGTCAGTAATATCGGAGGGAAGCGTGCCGGCGGCCAGCTCCTCCGGCCGATGCACCATCGCGTCCGGCTGATGTTCGATGCGGTGCTGGCTGCTCAACTCGTCATTCAGGAAAGCGAGTGCTTGGTGTAGTTCCAAGGCTGCCTGACAAGCATGGGAAGCGTGGTGTTCATCGTCCATCGGCGCATTCCAGAAAACCATCATGGCATCGCCCATGTACTTGTCGATCGTGCCCTCGTGCTTAAGGATGACCGCCGTCATGGGTGTGAGGAATTGATTGATGAGTTGTGTCAGGCCTTGCGGGTTATGTTTGAAGCGTTCGGAAATGCTCGTGAAACCGCGCACGTCGGTGAACAGAATCGTCATCATCCGCTGCTCGCCGCCGAGCCGCAGCTGTTGTGGGTGTTTAGCCAACTCGCGGACAACGATTGGCGACAGGTAACGGCCGAAGGCGTCGTGCACGAAACGCCTCTGCGCCTCTGAACTGAGGTATGAGATGACGACGCTCGTGAGAAACATCACGAACACCATGGTGGACGGGATGACGGGGTCGACCAGCCAGCCTTGATCCCGGAAGGCGTAGAACGATCCGCCGATGACGACGGCGGTGGCAACACCGCCGAAGAAAAGGCTGAGCACGGCGCCGACCGCGCGCAGCAGAAAAATCAGGAGCAAGCCGAGGGTGGCGATGTAAATGATCTCGGCACCATCGGCAAAACTCGGTCGTTGCAGAAAATCGCCCGTGACAATTTGCTCGATCACTTGCGCATGGATCTCGACGCCGGGGACGGCTCGTTGCAGCGCCGTCGCCCGGAGGTCGAGCAGGCCGGCGGCGCTGGTGCCGACGAACACGATCTTGCCGGCGATGTCGGCGGGATCGAAGGTATTCTCAATGATCTGCCAGGCGGGTATGTAGCGATCGGGCACGGATGGAGTGAAGTGCATGAACATACGGCCGCTGCCGTCAGTCTTCGCATGGAACTGACCAATCCCGACAGTGTCGACACCAGTATGGGCGCCAAAGGCGGTGGTCGCGCTGGCCCCGGATGACTTCACAAGATAGGTCTTTTCGTTTTGAGCAACCCGCAGGGCCTCCGCCGCGAGCGAGGGATAGAGTTCGCCGTCGATCTGCAACAACAATGGCACGCGACGGACGACCAAGTCAGCCTCCGGGGTCGAGTTGAAGGCGCCGTTTCCCATAGCCGCCTTCTCAAATTCGGGTAAATTGACCACGGCGTTCGGGACGGTGACGACGAACGGCCTCGGATCGTCACCGGCAATGGCGAAGGTGCTTTTCCGTGCGGGCAGGCGGCGAGCATTGGCACCATTGGTCAACACGAAGCCGGTGACCACCGGTGCGCCAAGTATGGTTTGGGCGAAGATGTCGTCGTGGGACGGCAGGCGGGCAATCTGATCGCTGAGGTCCTGGACGTCGGGCGGAAGATTCCATAGGGCCAACGCCTGGAGGGGGGAGCTGCGGTCGGGTTCGGCGAACACCATGTCGAAAGCCACGGCGGACGCGCCGGCCTGGGTTAGCTCGACCACAAGATCGGACAGCACCGTGCGCGGCCAGGGCCACTGGCCTAGCCGCTCCAGCGACATATCGTCGATATCGATTATCTTGACGGGCAGGTCCGGGTTGTAAGCGCGCGGTGCCAAGCGTTGGTAAGTATCGAAGGTCAGCCAACGAACCTGCTGCAGAATGCCAGGATCGGCGATCCGCAGCCCCAGCATCACCATCAGCATTGCCAGCGGAACCAAAGTGTAAATTCGACGGATCATGCCTCGATGATAGCCAAGGACTGGCGAGACCGATATCCGCGATGGAAAAAAACACAATACGCAACCGAGGTGCTGAATCGCCGCGGAGCCCCGCCTCGCGGCGCGGAAATCCTACAAACGCCGGCCCCGGGGTAGGGGCGCGTGGTCAGACAGCTTTACCGGCCGCGCCGCCGCCGGTTTCTTGTCGGTGCCGAAGATGATCACGCGGAGGGTCTGCAGGAATACAAGAAAATCGAGCGCGAGACTGCCGTTTTTGACGTAGTACAGGTCGTATTTCAGCTTCTCCACCGCATCTTCGTAGCTGTTGCCGTAGGGATATTGGATCTGGGCCCAGCCCGATATGCCCGGCTTGACGCTGTGCCGATAGACGTAACACGGCGTGTCGGTGGACAGCTGTTCGACAAACTCAGGGCGCTCGGGACGCGGGCCGACGAAGCTCATGTCGCCAACGAGGACGTTGTAGAGCTGTGGCAGTTCGTCGATCCGTAGACGCCGGATGACGCGACCTATCCTGGTCGTCCGGCTGTCGTCGACCGCCGCCCAGCGCGCAATGCCGTCAGATTCGGCATGCCGGTGCATGCTGCGCAGCTTCCAAAGCCTAAAATATCGGCCACCGACGCCGACGCGTGTCTGTCGGTACAACACTGGACCAGGGGTTTCGAAATAGACCGCGGCAGCCGCTACGAGCACGAGGGGCAGCGTGAGGGCGCCAAGAGTGAGGCTCAAAACCACGTCGATAGAGCGTTTGATGCTCTGCTGTATCGGCCCCGTGTTGGCGAATCCATGGGAGTAGATCATCCAGTTGGCGCTTAGACCCTCGACCTCGATACAGCCGTTCACGCGCTCCATAAACGATGAGAATTCGCTGATCTGGAAACCTTGGGTGCGGCACTCAAGCAGCTCGACGCCCAGGTCCTGGTCGCAGGCATTGTCGGTTGAGACGACGATTTCACTGGCATCGACGGCGCGCGCGATCTCCACCAGGCTGATCCACGGCATCATGGCATCATGGGAACGGGACGAGCCTTGGCGCGGCCGCGGAATGCATGCGACGCACCTCAGATAGGGTGACCGACCAATTGCCTGCTGGAGCTTTTCGGCCTGGTCGCCCGAACCAAGAATGACGACCTGCGCTTGAAATAGTTCGATCCCGACGAGTCGATCAAAACAGACGTGGGTGATCAACACGCCGAAAAAACTTAGGAGCACCGCCGGCCCAAGTGCACCGATCCAGATGCGATCGTCAGGCAGGAAATAAAACAAGAGCGCCAACACGGCGAACGCCACAAGATGGCCGGTCGCGAACGTCAGCAGGCCGAGACGTATGTTGGCCAGCAAGGGCCGGTAGTAGACGCCGATCGATACAAAACTGAGGAGTGTGATAGAGACGAAAAGGAACTTTTCGACAGCAAATTGCTGAGGTGAAAGACCAAATAAAAAGTCATTCTGTGTGTGACCTAAAAGAAGACCAACAGATATACTAAAATACTCGACGGAGAGGTCCGTGACGACTAAAAGTACCGTCGCAATAGGAATATAAATATTTGATACCTTTATCACAACGCTTTACAATTTTTATTGTCGTTACACCCGTAAGGAGTACCACATAGAAACTCTCGCAGCACGACTTGCTGTATTCAATAGTAATTCTCGCAGCACGACTTGCAATATTCAACAGTAATATTGACGGCGGCCGGTGCGTCCACGCCGCGGCGGAGGCGTTGCGTTAATGCAGCCTCGCCGACCGCAGCCTGTCAGCCAACCGGGTGACCAGTTGGGCGTTATTTTCCCAAGAATATCCCCCACCTTGAATCGCTTTGCTGGCCTCGGCGCCCAGCCGGGCCCGCAACGCCGGATCATTGGATAATCGGAGGAGCGCCGAGCGGAGCGAGAGGGTGTCGCCGGGCGTGAACAATAGAGCGCTCCGGCCGTCGTCTAGAAGCTCGCGAATGTTGGGCAGATCCGGCGCGACAATTGCCCGCTCCATCGCCATATATTCAATAATCTTCAGCGGACAAGCATATGGGGTCACCCCAGGTTGCACGGCAATATCGAAGCTGGAGACATAGAACGGCACGCGCTCGGGTGGCACCGCACCGACGAAGTCTATCCGGTCGCGGAGTGCTAACTCGTCGACGAGCTGGCGTAACTCGCCGAGAACCGCGCCGTCGCCAACAATCACGATGTGCAGGCCCGCAAATGCGTCCTCGGTCAGCAGCCGGATGATGCGATCGAGGCGGTGCCAGTCGCGCAGATAACCGACGAAGCCAAGAACC
>JAJFLN010000723.1 GCA_021772705.1 Candidatus Cloacimonadota bacterium
TCCACAAACTCCTCGAGCAAGGTCGCCCCGTTCCCGATCGCCCTGTTCCTGCCGCGTTGCCAGAGCCGGCCCTCGCGTGAGCTCCGGATCTCCCTCTTTCACCACAACCAGCGCGCGCCCGCACTTGCCGGCCCTTCCGCCTCCTGACGCTTCGGGAGAAAGCCTCGAAAGACTCTTTTCGAGCAGGCTCTTTTCTGTGTACCCTGTGAGTCGGCAGCTTCTTCAAGCTGCCAGCTCATAGCGAGAATCGGAAAAGGGAGGGTCTGTTTGAAAACGCGCGGTCTCCGTCATGTCTCTCGAAACGTTTGCACCCACCACGCGGGGCGCTTCTTTGCACTGATTACCGTGGCTCTTTTCGGGCTGCTTCTGACAGGGCCCGTTCTCCTTGCGGGCACAGGTGGCGAGCAGAGCAGGGACGCCTCGCTTTCCCCGGCCTGCCAGGAACAGCTCAAGGCCCTGATCGACTCCTATCGCGAAAGACGACAAGGTCTTCGCGTGGAGATGGGAGGTCACAAGCAGGAAAAGCAACGAATTCACCGGGATGTCCTCGCTCTGAAGAAGCAAGACAAGCTCACACGACAGCAGTTTCCTGCCAAATCACAGGGTCGAAAAGCCTGGGACAGGGCCTATGACGATCAGATGAAGGGACTTCAGTCCAGAATCCGGGACGAACTCCAGAAAGATCGAGCCTTCGAGCTTCAAAAGCAGGTCTGGCTCGACGAGTTCCAGAGCCAGCGAGACGCCATCCGACAGAGCTGCAACCACTGACTTGTTCTTGCTGGTTTATCCAGCCGCTTTCGCAAAAGGGGGTTCACTTTCTTATGTTCGATCTGAACTGGACTCGTCCGTGGGTTCTCGCAACTCTCGGCCTCCTCCTGGCGATGGCAACGCCGGGAACCGCGGGGGATTTCGGGCTTACCCCCCCATGTAGCACGCCGACATCAGCCGAGCTCATCGGAATAGAGCCGGGCGACATTGCCTTTGGGCAGCCCGGCTTAGCTGTCCCCGTGAACGGCCTGCCCTATGACTTCCTGGTGTCCGGAACGGCCATCCCCCTGCTCCAGCTCCAGCCACCGCAGGCCATCGTGTTTCCGTTCCCGCGACCGCAACCCCTGCCGCTCGAGTATGCCTCCTGCACGTCGGTGTCCACGTTCATCGACGACGTGAGCGTCTGCGAGAGCAACTGCTCTTATCAGGTCCAGGAGCTCGAGATCACCTCTCAATCTACCGGCGCCTCTCTGCTGCTGACGGAGGCCGATCGGGTCGGAATCAACGACATCTTCTTCCGGACAGGCGTCCGGCATCCCATCGTTGGCGACGGCTTCGAGTGGCTCACAAGCACCGTCCCTGACGGGATCTACACCATCCAGGGCCGGGCGTTTCAGGACCCTCTCACCCTCGACTTCGAGTGCACGAAGTGCTTCTGGAACGAAGTCCTGTCGAACACTGTGACCGTTCGTGTCCTCAACAATTCCGTCGCCTGCAATCCACCGAGCGCGGTCCATCTCTTGGAGGTCATCCCCACGGGAAGCGGAAGCGTGAGTCCTCATCCGACGGACCCGGCATCTTTGCTCGTCTCGGGCACCATTCGGGCGACCTTCACCGTGGACGAGGCCACGTCCCCACCGGCCTGTGACTTCGGGACGCTGCTCCGCCTTACCAACCTCGAGACCGGCAGACAGTCGAGCTTCTCGGCATCCTCGGAGATCGACACCGCTCTCTTCGACGATGGCCTCTATGCCCTCCAGGCTGCGGCATTTCCGACGGGCAACGCCTTCTTCGAGCTGGTCGCCTCCGACCCGCTCGTTCTGTCCATCGTGAACGAGGCGGGCCCCCCTCCGGAAGCCGGCGAAAATGATCCCATCAACCAGCTCGGCGACGTCTACGCCGCAGACCCGACGGACCTGGACGCCATCCAGGGTGTCCATCCCGGCCGCCCTTTCAACGCTCACCCACGATCGGAGCACTCCGGCGATCCTCCGAGTATCTCGGATCAGTTCGGAGCGGACCCGGTAAACCTGGTCACGGGAGGGCTCTTCGCTCCGGAGCTTGACGCCTCCTTCCCTGCCATCGGCCACACCGTTTCCCTCTGGCGCTACTACAACAGCGGCGATGGCGAAGACAGACCCTTCGGGATCGGCTGGAGCTTTCTCTACGACCGTTCCGTCCGGCTGACCCTCGAAGGCAAGCTCATCGAACGGGACGGCCGTGGCGTCCAGTTCGCCTTCTCCCCCGACGGCGCCGGGGGGTTCCTGCCCGCAACGGGATACGAGGGCCGGGCGTCCCAGGATGCAGGTGAGTTCTCTGTCCGCCATGCCCGCGGAACCACCTATCGATACGCTCTCTCCGGTGAACTCCTGTCCATCACCGACGCCAGCGGCAACGCCCTGACCTTCGCCTACTCCGATGGCGTCCTCGCCTCACTCTCGGCCCCCGGCGGCCGGCAGGTCCTCTTCTCGAATGACGGGGCACACATCACCGCCGTGACCCTCCCTGACGGAGAGACCCACGCCTATCAGTACGATGGCACGGGGCGCCTCGTGGCCCATGTCGATCCGCTCGGAAACACCACGACCTACACCTACGGTCCCGGCGGCCTGCTCGGAACCATCACGCGTCCATCCGGAGCCACGACCGCGTATCTCTTTACCGGCGGGCGTGTGACTCAAGTCGTAGACCCTGGCGGCGGCGTCAACACCCTCACCTACGACCTCGCAAGTCGCCTCACTCTCGTGACCGACCGCGCCGGCGCCGAGACGCGGGTTCGCTACGACGTCAGCGGCAACATCACTCAGCGAACCGACCCTCTCGGGGCGGTCGAATCGCGCAGCTACGACACCGAGTTCAGGATCACCCGCATCACGGACCCACGGGGGGCTACCAGCCGGTTCACCTACGACGCCGTTGGCAACGTCACTCAGGTCAGCGATCCTCTCGGCAACATCACCAGCATCACCATCGACCCCGTCTTGGCGCGCCCCACCAGCATCACTGGCCCGCGAGCCCAGACGACGATTTTTGAATACGACGGTTTCGGCAACCTGACGGCCCTCATCAACCCTGTCGGCGATCGATTCGAGGTTGCCTACGAGGCTCGCGGGCTTCCCCTCGAGCTGCGAGATTTCAGAGGAAACCTCACCCGATTCGAATACGACGCCAACGGCGGCCTGAGTGCTGTCATCGACCCCGCAGGCAATCGCTCGGAGATCCTTCGCGATGCCCTCGGTCGACCCCTGCGTCTTACGGACCCTCTCGGTCGCTCGACCCAGGTCGAATACCTCTTGGGCCGCCTCCCGAGCCGCATCATCGACCCTCTCGGCCAGGTGACCTCTTACACCTACGATGCTGACCTGAATCCGGTCGTTTTCACCCGGTCGAACGGGGCCAGCACATCCTTCACCTACGGTCAGTTTGGTTTTCAGACCCGCGTCACGGCCCTCACCGACGCCTTGGACAACGTCACCCGCTTCGAGTACGACGCCGCCGGCCGTCTCGAGAGAGTCCTCGATCCCCTCGGCCAGGCCCTCTTGCTTGCCCACGACGCCGCGGGCCGCCTGATCCGCGTCACGGACCCGCTCGGACAGGTGACACGCCTCACCTACGACGCCAACGGCAACGTCGCTACCGCCTCCAGTGCCGGCAATCAGTACGTCTTTACCTACGACGCTCTGGATCGGCTGACCCGTCGCACCGGGCTCCTGGGAGGCGTCGTCGCGCTCGACGAGGCCTTCACCTTTGACGCCGCCGGGAACCGGCTGAGCTTCCGCGGCTCTCGTGGCGGCCTCACGACCTACACCTACAACCTAGCCTCCCAGCTCACTCGGCTCGTCTCCAGCAATCCCGGAGATGCCACGGGACTCGCTTTCGACTTTGCTTACGACTCCGGCGGGCGACTCGCCCAGAAGACCTATCCGAACGGAACAGCCGCCCTCATCGGCTATGACGCGGCCGGCCGCGTCACCAGTTTCGATAACATCTCTGGCCGTGCTCTTCTCTCCCAGCATCGATACACCCACGACCCCGTCGGGAATGTCCTCTCCGTTTTCGATGAGGTCGGCGGTCTCGAGAGCTACACCTACGACGCCCTCCATCGGCTCGTGCGTGCGGTGGTCCCCTCGGAACGTCTGAAGGGAGGCAACCCGGGGACCCGTGGTCCTCCGGCCGTCCTCGATTTCGCCTACGACCCGACGGGCAACCGCATCTCGAAGACCGTCGACGGCGTCGCCTCCTTCGCGACCTACGACGCGGCCAACCGCCTGCTGCAGACGGGCCTCGAGCAGTTCACCTACGATCGCCGGGGCAACCTGCTCTCCCGGATCTCCGGCTCCGACGAGCTGCGTCTCACCTACTCCGTCGCCAACCAGCTTCGCACCGCGACCACGTTCCGCTCGGGTCGCCAGAAGGCCAGCGAAGCCTATGGCTACGACGCCTTCGGCGCCCGGACCCGGATAGAGGGTGCGCGAGGCGCCCGTGTCGATGCCTTCGACGGGCTCGCGCTCGCCGAGAGCTTCGACGTCTCCGCCCAGGGGCGTGTCGGCGATCCCCTTCGCCTCGTTCGCGACACCACGGGCTACGTGCTGCTCCAGCACGCCCAGGGCTCCGGCCCCGACCTCTTCCACTACCAGGACGCCCTCGGCTCCACGACGGCCCTGGGCACCGCCAGCGGCGGAGCCAAGAGCCGCTACCAGTATTCCCCCTTCGGCGAGCTCGTCCAGGGCAACGACGGCGCCACGCCCATCCTCTTCGCCGGGATGCAGCACGACGACCTCTCCGGCTTCGCCTACTCCCACTTCCGCCACTACGACCCGGCCCAGGGGCGCTGGACTTCCCGGGAGCCGCTGGGCTTCCTCGGCGGTCCCAACCTCTACCTCTACGCACTCGACAACCCGGCGACCTTCACCGACCCCTCTGGCCTGCTGGTCGGCGTCGACGACGCGGCGGCCCTGGCCCTCGCAGCGCTCGCCGGCGGCACCCTCAGCGTTGGCGTCGACGTCGCCCTCAGCAAGCTCCAGGGCCGTGAAATCACCCGCCAGAGCCTCGTCAAGTCCTTCGCCCTCGGCGCCACCTTCGGCGGCATCGGAAAGACCTTCACGGGGGCCCGGGCCGTGCTGGCCGCCCTCGCTGGCGGCACCACGGTCGGAACCGCCGTCGACGCCTACTTCGAGCCGCCATGCGACACTCTCGACCTCGCTGCGACGGCTGGCAGGAACGCCGCCAAGAGCGCCGTCGGTCTCGCCGCAGGAGCAGCCGTGGGGCGAATCGCGCGCGCGGCGCGGCCAGGTCTTAATGCACTCACACGACGATTCCGGCTTCCTGGTCCCGTTCCGGGTGTTTTTCCCAGCACTGACGTAGTACTTGGCCTCGCAGCCCCAGGAGGGAAAGTGGGGGCTCTTACCAGATTCGCTGGCGCGGCAACCCCGGGAACGCAGGCCCCGTTATCGCCGTCGACGTTCTCTCTCGCCGCGGGGAGTGCGAGGAATCATGCGATTGCAGCAGATACCCTCCGTTTCGCAGGTACGCGGTTGCAGGAGACTGGCGGCCGTCTGGGCATTAATCTAGAAGGCCTCAATCTTCGAGCGGCGCTCAATCCAGCCAGCTCTCACTTCAATTCGGTGACTTCGATCGAACTCCGCGGTGTCCTCAACGATCCGTTCCTGCGCGACAGAGCGCGTTTTTTTCTAGGCGGTGTCGATGTCACCGCCCGGATACTCGGAGAAATCGGGTTCTAGATGCCTCCTGCAAATGAAGCACGGGCTGCTCTGGCGGCGGCAACTTGGGGATTTGCCCAAGTTTGGGACTACAGTATCTCACATAGCATCCTCAGAATACGCCTCAACAACTCATCTGCAGGTCTAGTCTTGCACGACTGTGAATTCGTTTCGTTTCGCCAATCCTGGCGAGTAGATAGCATTTCAATTGATGAATACACGGATGTGCGCGGATTTAAACGTTGTCATGTGACCGATGCTGAAAACCTCGACGTTCGCTGCAGTCATGTGTACTTTTCGAGCAATATTGAGTTTGACCGGTGATGAAAGCCGAACAGCCAGCTAGACCCTCACCGAAAAGGTCTATCCCTCGACACGGCAAACTTCACATTCCAGGCCGACCGGGTGATCCGGACACTCGAAAAGCAACTCATCGCTGTGGAGATCAAAGTCCTCGGCGCTCCGTTCGAATCAGCTTGGCGGCCTTGCCGAACTGGAGATCTCCGGCGGCGGCGTCGCTCGCGGGGGCAACGCAGTCACGGCCGACGTCGCCGGCGAAACGATCAAACGGTTCATCACGATCCTGGTCAACGACTGAGCCGATGAAGCGCGAGACCAGGCAGCGGATCAAGTCAGTCCACGCCAGTATCGAACAAGCTCTTGAACCGCTCGGATTCAAACGGCTATTCGAGGGAAAACTGATTCGCAGGCACTCCGAGGATATCGTGTTCAAGATCGGCTTCCCTCATGTCGCACGGCCCTTTATCCAAGAGGTGGAGATCAACGCCAATCTTGGGATCTGGTGCGAACAGATCGAGGCGAAATGTGCGGAAATCGTTGGAAGCAAGAGGACGATACGGGGGAATGCAACCGTCCTCAAACCCCTCTATGTCCTTGCGAACAAGTCTAGCTCTCACTGGGAATTCATCGAGGAGGAGGCGTCCCTGGATGGAGTCCCTCCTGACCTTGCCAAGCTCATTCGCAAGCCCGCAATTCCCTTCGATGTTGTGGCTGCCGATATCGCCGAGGCCGTCCGCAAGCACGGACTGCCATGGTTCTTGGAACGTGGCACGTTGAGAGAGCTGGTGCATCGGGGAGCTGACGATTTTCTTTCCTGGGAGGTGACGCTTCCTGTCGGCTACAGGCTGCTCGGCCAACTCGACAAGGCGCGCCAAACTATCGCCAGAAACAAGACCTTTCTCCGCCAGCGAGGCATCGAGAAGTTCGTGCGTGACTACGACGAAACCGCCCACCGCCTGGAGGACTGGCTGCGCACCCTGAAGGAATGAAGCCAGAGGCTGCGGATAGATCGCGCGATGTTCGGTCTGGACAACCGTGACCGACTTCATGGTCCACAAACTCCTCGAGCAAGGTCGCCCCGTTCCCGATCGCCCTGTTCCTGCCGCGTTGCCAGAGCCGGCCCTCGCGTGAGCTCCGGATCTCCCTCTTTCACCACAACCAGCGCGCGCCCGCA
>JAJFLN010000724.1 GCA_021772705.1 Candidatus Cloacimonadota bacterium
TGGCCCCTGGCGGGAGTTCGAGGGCAGAGCCCTCGTTTTCAAACATTCCTGCCACTAGTTCAGGGGCATTGGTCCTAACAGGCCACGCCCGTGGGGCGGGACGGCTGCGGCACGTCGACTATCGGCTGAGCATGATGGCCAGCAGCAGAGCCCCCACAGCGATGCCCGGCCCGGGCCCGCCTTGCCGTATCCGGCCCTCGCGACGGACCCCGCCAGCAGTCCAGCGAACCGTCCGTTCCGCGGCCGTACCGGCGCCGCGGCTGGCCTGCCGTCCCCGCCGGTCTCCTCGCCCGCGCCCGCGCTCGCGCCTGTAGGCTTCCGGCGGCAATGTGACGACCCGCAAGCCTCGGCGGCCCCGGGAAGAAGAAACTCTGACCTCCCACTGCCGACCGTCGGGCGTGACGATCGCGACGGTATGGGTTCCAGCCCGGAGATAGTCCAGCCGACCCGGGCCTCGGCCGATGCGGTAGCCGTCGAGGTAGACATCGGCTCCATAGGGGGCCCGGACCTCCAGACTTGCTTCCGCCGCCACGTCGACGGCACACACGGCTGCCGCCAGGATCATCGACATCAAGAGCTTCTCGTTCATCTGTGGCACCTCCGTTAGGGGCCGCGCAGGAATAGATGCGCAGAAGTCGCGCCCAGATTTGGGTCAGATTCGGTTGGTTCGAGTGAGCGGGACCGGAGGCGTAGTGGGCTACGTCGAGGAATCCGCGATTGAGGAACGGCCGAAGATGGTCTGAAGATGGGGTGCGAAACTGCGTAGCTATTCTTGCGCGGATCCTTAGTCCCGGGTCTGTCGTGACACGTCCTTCACTCCATCGGCTCTCCAGAAGGCGATACATCCGGAGTCACTGATGGCTTTCCTAGGGTGTCCATCATCCGGCGGAGCTCCCTCAGTGTCGTCTGCATCTGCAAGACCTCGCGTCGAGTCGGCAGTACGGCGGCGCTCGTCGTCCGGTTCCGGTCGAGCCGGTACCGGGCTCGAACGATCTTCATCCGTGTGGCGACCTGCCGAGTGAGACTCTCGAGTTGCCCGGCAAGGCCCAGAAAGTGAATCTGCAACTCCCGGACCTGGCCCAGCGATGCCCGCCGTTCGTCGAGGAGCCCGTCGAATGCTGGCCGAACCTCCTCGGGCTCGATGGACGCCTGAATCGAGAGCTTCGTGATCTGTAGATGCAGCTCTGCCTCGGCGGACGCGAACGCTCGAGATCCGTCTCGGACCAGCCCGGCGACTCCTTCCAGCACTGGGATTGTCTCGGACAGCACGCGTGAGGCGAACGCCGCCGGATCCGCTTCTCCCTTCCGGAGCACGTCGAAGCCGGTCTGCAGCCGGTCGATCTGTTCCAGGAGGTGCGGCCTGATCCGATCGAGCTGCTCCGGGGAAGCGGCCTCTCCCAACACGATCTGCGGACTCCGATCGATGTTCCCGGAGTTGGCCGCCGCCATGCCGCCGGGCCAGGCAACGGCTGAGAGCAGCAGGCAGATTGTCTCGATCTTCGTCATCGTGGGGTCTCCTTTCCGTTGGTCTTCTGTCAGGGAGAGAGCGGTCACCGCCGGATGGTTTCAGCGGCCTACCTGCGTGGCGGGGCCGGGCGCGACGAACCGGACCGGGCCGGCATGGCCTCGCTGCCGGCGAACGAACGGAGGTCATCGAGTGCTTCCTTCCGTTGCTCCCGTGTCAGCGGAGGTCGGGTGGCCAGGGGCGATGGGAGATCCGTGACCCTGAAGTTGGGAAGCCGGTGCAGCCCGTCGTTCCCGGGCCTGTCGTATGCAGACCTCCTGATTCACACGAGGATGTTCCGGGCCGGGTGGTTTCGAGTTTCTGAACATCCAGCCGTCCGGATCATCGCGATCTCCCGAAACCGCTGCCGGTCCTGACAACTCATGACCTACGGAGGGAGATCGAACATGGATGGAAAGACCCGTGGATACGGAGCCGGGCTGGAGAGCCGACGGCTCCCGGTGACTGGCAGGCTCGTGGTGACACTTCTCCTCCTCGGACAGCTTCTGTCTCGACCGAGCGACGCCGAACCGCCCCGGGCGGCCGATGCGGCAGTGACGCGTCCTTCGGGGGCCGGGGCGATCAACTGGAGCCGGTTCTTCTCGGAGGAGCTGAACTTGCCAAGTCTCCAGGAGCCGATCGAGCCGCCGCGATCCCCGGGACCCGGCCTGACAGCGCCGGAGCCATCACCGCCGGAACCGTCCACCTCGCTCGATAGAGCGGTTTCTCCTGGACCGGCGTCCAGCGAATCCTCCACGAAGCCGGCCCAGGATCCAGTCGCCAGCCCGGTCCGGCCGGAGGGGGCAAAACCGGCCCGCTTGGCCACTGGCGGTCCCGTCGGCCGGACCGTCGAACCGGGTGGCGCCCCGGTGCCACAGGGCGCCAGGGCACGGCCTCCCGTGGGAGCCGGCTCGCGGACGAGCCAGAGTTCTCCCGCGAAATCGGCTGCGAGCTCCCGCCGGGCCGATCCGCCAGTCCGGCGAAAGGGCGATCGGGCCAAGAAGCGCCGGCGTCGTGCTTCGTCGAACCGGGACCGGAGTGGTCGGGCCAGCCCGGTGAGAGGCCGATCCGCCGAGGCCGGTCAGCGTCGGCGCTTCGTCATGCACGACGCATTCCTGAACGGAGGCCTCGCTTCGTTCTGGTTCGCCGCGTTGTTGCTCTTCCACCTCTTGTTGAGGTCGGTCCTCGGCCGGGCATGAACTCCCTCGCCACGCAACAGTCGGGCCCGGCGAGCGGACGGGGCTCACCGACCCTGGAGCAGGTCGCGAGTCCGGCGAATCTGTACACTGCGTGGGAGCGAGTACGGGACAACGATGGGGCGCCGGGTCCGGACCGGATGACCGTCGATGCCTACGCCTGGTTCGTTTCGCTCCGTCTCTGGTGGCTGAGGTGTCTGCTGATCACCCGCTTCTACCGTCCGGGACCGCTCCGAACGGTCTACATCCCGAAGAAGGACGGAGGAACCCGCAGGCTGGACATTCCCTCGATCCGGGACCGGGTCGTCGGAACGGCGTTGAACCTGGCCCTGACGCCGATGTATGAGCGGCACTTCCTCTCGAGCAGTCACGGTTACCGGCCGGGCCGTGGGGTCGAGACGGCTCTCCGGCAGATCCGCCGCCACGTCTCCCGGGGATGGACCTGGGTTCTGGACGCCGATATCCGGTCCTGTTTTCCCTCCATCAGCCATCGTGTGCTGCTCCGGCGCCTCTCGGAAGACCTGGCGGACCCGAGAGTGATCGCGCTCATACGTCGCCTCCTGACCGCCTCGATTCCCTGGTTTCCCTGGCTGCTGGGCCGCCGGCGCGGTTGTCCCCAGGGCTCCCCTCTCAGCCCTCTGCTCTGCAACCGGATGCTGCACGAACTCGACGTCCATGCCGCCCAGCGTGGCCTGAAGCTTGTCAGATATGCCGATGACTTCGTCGTCCTCTGTCGTACCCGGGCCGACGCCGAGGCAGCCCGGGAGATGCTCCGAGGATTCCTGAGAGAGCTGCTCGATCTGGAACTGCACCCGGAGAAGACGCGTGTACTCCCGGCTCGGGACCTCCACTTCCTGGGGCAGGACCTGTTTGGTTCGAGGCCCGAGGCGCCGTCCCTGCTTGGCCGGCTCTTCCGCTGGCTGTTCCGTCGCGAACGGCCTTCCCGGCCGGGCGGGGCTTCGGTCAGGGATTGACCGGGATCGACGCTCCGGGGATCGATGGTTCGTCGTCCTGACCAGCCGCCTCGAGTGCAGCGATCAGTTCCCTCGGTGTGTAGGTATCGATGGCTGCCTTCTTGAAGTCCCCGATGTCCCTGGTGACAATCGCATCGACTCCGCTCGCCTGGGCCGACTCTACGACGACCACGTCTTCGAAGTCCCTTACCGGTGACCGTAGCGCTCGCTGTATGACCTTACCGTCTACAGCTGTCACCTTCAGGAACCGCAGCAACTTCTCGATCTGGCGTATCGTTGGCTTTGGCCCCATCGTCTTCCGGGCCATGTAGAAGATGGTGGTCACACCGGCGCCGCAAACGTATCCCTGGACAAGTCCCTCTTCGGCTTGGGACAGCAACTCCACCGCGTCTTCCACGAAGGGGGAACAATCCAGCAGCAAGTCGAGCACTACGTTTACATCGAATAGCACCTTCACCGGTACTTCTCCTCAAGATACTTGTAGTAGTCCTCCTCCGTTACCTTGGAACCCCGGATGCATCCACGGAGCTCCTTGACGAGTCGTGTGGCCTCCCCCTTTCGTCGTTGTCGACGAACCGAAGTGACGATCTTGAAGAAGTCCTCGACCATCTCAGACAGTGATTTCCCCATCCCCTTGGCTGATTCCTTGGCCTGACGAATGACCTCTTCGTCCAGACGTAGAGTTAACTTAGTCTGCATTGAAATCTCCCTGCCTTGGCGTGCCGTACATGTCCGCCATCAAGTATGCGTCAATCGTTATCCCCACGCAACCGCACGTGCCGGGTTGCTGTCAAAGTCCCAGACCTGTTGACGCTCCTCAGGGATCTACAGCTTCTTTCCGGTTGCAATGGCTTCGGGATTCCGGACCTTGTTTGAGTAGTCGACTTTCGGGTACCTGGAACTCTCGACTCGCCTGAATGCAGCAGGCCACACCGACCTTCACTCCGGATCATCGAACTGTAGCCAGCACAAAACAACTCGGCACTTCAACATGGCCCGCACTGGGTGGACGAGGAGGGAGGGGAGCGAAGCGAGCGTCGGGGCCCCGGTGCGGGCCGCACCTCATGACGGAAGCTCCCAATCGTTCCATCGTTCCCGTACCCGACCCAGGGGTGCACAAGGAACGGAACGATCTCTGAGCAATACGCTGCGCCAAACTCAGTGAAACGACGAGGCTCCCGGGCGTGAAACGCAACATTTGGGACGTCTCTGGGCTTAAGGGTTTCAATCCTCTGTAACGAGGAACGCGTTTGGGACGTAACGTTCAGATGGACATTGCCGACACCCAGACGTGTTTCAATCCTCTGTAACGAGGAACGCGTTTGGGACGCGCCATCGAAGGCTTCACGCCTGAGATCGATGCGAGTTTCAATCCTCTGTAACGAGGAACGCGTTTGGGACGAGGTCACAGAGCAGACCATTATCGAGGCTCCGGCCAGTTTCAATCCTCTGTAACGAGGAACGCGTTTGGGACAGTGCCTTGTATGAGGTCTTGAAGGCTGCCCTCGCACGTTTCAATCCTCTGTAACGAGGAACGCGTTTGGGACGAGGAACAGGCGAACAGACAGAAGGCAGACTCCAAGAGTTTCAATCCTCTGTAACGAGGAACGCGTTTGGGACAAACGACCGCGAGTTCATCGGCGTCAACGGCATCGTTTCAATCCTCTGTAACGAGGAACGCGTTTGGGACAGGCGGAGGCGGAGGATCGAGCAATCCCCCGAACTTGTTTCAATCCTCTGTAACGAGGAACGCGTTTGGGACCATCCGGTCGTGCTATGGAACTGGCGCTGAAGAATCCTGTTTCAATCCTCTGTAACGAGGAACGCGTTTGGGACTCGCGGGTTTCACGGACGCGCAGAACGTGGCGCTCGCGTTTCAATCCTCTGTAACGAGGAACGCGTTTGGGACCCGGGCAGGATATGCTCGAAGTGTTCGGACCCAACGTTTCAATCCTCTGTAACGAGGAACGCGTTTGGGACGAAGGACGGCAGGCCGATGAGCGACAAGGAGGCGAGTTTCAATCCTCTGTAACGAGGAACGCGTTTGGGAAGTTCAAGAGCGAGCTTGAGATGGCTCAGGCCCTTGCGTTTCAATCCTCTGTAACGAGGAACGCGTTTGGGACGGAATGCCTTTGACAACTGCTGA
>JAJFLN010000725.1 GCA_021772705.1 Candidatus Cloacimonadota bacterium
GGCCCCTGGACCCCGATGAACAGGTCAAGCTTTCCTATGTCATTCAAGTGTTCATCAGCACTCTCAGTCCCACCAGTCCGATTGGGGGTTTGGGGGAGCTGGCTCCCCCAACGGGGTGTGGGGCAGAGCTCCACTACAACAAAACCCGTCTTATCGCAGGGGTATTGGTACTTGGCCCCTGGACCCCGATGAACAGGTCAAGCTTTCCTATGTCATTCAAGTGTTCATCAGCACTCTCAGTCCCACCAGTCCGATTGGGGGTTTGGGGGAGCTGGCCTTATCTCAGGGGCATTGCTGCTAGCGTCTGGGCACCATGGAACAGCTGATCGCAATGAAGGACGGCCGCGTCGTTGCCGTCCTGAGCCTGGAAGGCCGGAACGCCACCATCGGCCGCGCCGAGGAGAGCAGTCTCAGGCTGGACCATCCCAGCGTCTCCCGTACTCACGCCCGCCTCGACCGCGACGATAGCGCAGGCTGGTCCATCCACGACGCCAGCAGCACCAACGGCCTGATGGTCGACGGACTCCTGGTGTCCACCTCGCCCCTGGAGGAAGGCTCCGTGGTCCAGGTGGGACTCTTCACCCTTCAGTTCGTCCGGTTCTCAGACAGCCGGGATGCAGAATCGGAGGATCCGGCGGCTGCCCCCGCCTCGACTCCTGAGACCCCTCCCCAGAGGGGCGGACCCCAGAAAGCTCTGGAGGCGCTCTTCCTCCTCTCGAGCGAGTTCTCCACCCTCCTCAGCATCGGCGACTTGCTGGAGAAGATGATCGACTGCCTCCTGGGCATCTTCCGGGCCGAGCGGGGTTTCATCCTCCTCTACCATCCCAGGACTGACGAATTGGAGCCCGCGATCGTCAGGAAGATGGACCGGTCCGGCCTCTCGGACACGGTCAGCATGACCGTCGCCCTCCACGCCGCGAAGGAACGAAAACCCGTTCTGCTCGACGACCTCACGGCCAGCGCCAGGTTCCGGGGCGCCCGCTCCCTGGAGCAGGAGAAGATCCGGTCCATACTGGCCGCCCCCCTCATCCAGGGAAAGGATGTCCTCGGAGTTGTCTATCTCGATAGCCAGCTCAAGAGCAGGAAGTTCGAGTCCCATGATCTGGAGATCCTCGAGACCTTCTGCCGCCACGCATCGAGCGCCGTCCAGAACGCCAATGAGAAGGACCGGCTCCGGCGGGATCTCTTCCGGCTGAAGGTCCTGGAGGAGGAGCAACGGGGCGAGTTCGATGCCGAGCACATCGTCGGCGAGAGTCCCGCGATGCTAGAAGTGAAGGAGCAGATCGGTCAGCTCGGTTCCCAGGAAGTGACCACCCTGATCCTGGGTGAGAGCGGCACGGGCAAGGAGCTGGTGGCCCGTGCGATTCACGCCGCATCGGCCCGGCGCGACGGACCCTTCGTGGCCGTCAACTGCATGGCCCTCAGCCCGACCCTGGTGGAGAGCGAACTCTTCGGTCACGAGAAGGGGGCCTTCAGCGGCGCCTCGGATCGCAGAATTGGCCGCTTCGAAATGGCCGACGCTGGAACCCTGTTCCTGGACGAGATCGGTGAGCTGTCTCAAGAGATCCAGGTGAAGCTACTCCGGGTCCTTCAGGAACACCAATTCGAACGGGTTGGAAGCACCCGGACTCAGGACGTGGACGTCCGGATCGTGGCCGCCACCAACGCGGACCTGAAGAAGCTGATCCGAGAGGGCAAGTTCAGGGAAGACCTCTTCTACCGGATCAACGTCTTCAGTCTTCACCTGTCCCCCCTGCGGGATCGTCGCCAGGACATCCCGGCCCTGGCAGAGCACTTCATCGCTCACTTCGACTCCCGCCGGCATCGGGGGATCACGGGCCTCGCCCCCGACGCAATGCAGGCCCTGGTCAATTACAGCTGGCCCGGGAACATCCGGGAGCTCAGAAACGTCATCGAGCGAGCATTCGTACTGGAGCGATCCCGGGAGATCACAGCCGCCAGCCTTCCGGCCGAACTGGCCGGATTCCGCCCCTCCTCCCCTCGACACCGCCAGGGAGGATCGGACACCCCCGGATTCGCCGTCGGCGAGCGCCGCCTCGGCCCGGCCCGCGACGCCTTCGAAAAGTTCTTCATCCAGCAGGCCCTGACCCGGCACGATCTGAACGTCACCGCTGCAGCCGAGGAGATGGGCTTGGCCAGGAAGAGCCTCTACCGGAAACTGGAGGCACAGGGTATCGACCTGGCTCGACTGCAGACCGAGCAGGAGAAGGGGGAACGCGATCAGATCCTCGCCGCCCTGCGCCGGAGCGGCGGGAACGTGACCGCCGCCGCCTCGGATCTGGCCATCCCAAGAGCCTCTCTCTATCGAAAGATGGAGGCCTACAACATCGACCCCAGGAAGTGCCTCTAGGCGCGGTCTCCCGGGCCACGCCTCTGATTCAAGGGGGAAAAAAAGGGGCCGGGGATTGCCCCGGCCCTATCCTGCCCTTGCCCCTCAGGGGGCTCGTGCCGTCATATATGGAACTTCCGTGCCAGTTTTGCCGTTGTCCAGAAACCGCTTGAACTGGACCTATCCAGGACATCAACGTCCAGATCGAGCCGGCCTCGACACGGTTCCGGACGTCCACACCGGGTCGAAGCCGCACCATCGAGGACACGAGGCACGAACCGCGGGGGAGCACGCCACCCAGGGCGTGGCTGCAGCTCATATGATGCAGGAAGTTACACGGAGATCTCAGAGGTCTCGGAGATCACAGAGACGGGTCGGTTGCTTTCCATCCTGAAGGCTCTGTGCGCTCTGTGACCTCAGTGGACTCCGTGTATCCTCCAATGAAGGCTGCTCCCTCACCGAACCGGGTGCATGTCCCGTAGGGGGTCCCCTGGCCTATTCCGGATCCGTTCGCCCCACTATGGA
>JAJFLN010000726.1 GCA_021772705.1 Candidatus Cloacimonadota bacterium
TACCGTTCGCCCTGAGCTTGTCGAAGGGCCGCCTGCTCCGTTCATCCCTCGGACAGGCTCGGGACGAGCGGGGCTGGAAAACCCGGCCATCCAGTCGTCCTGGACGCAGGCACCCCTGGTCGGCACGAACGGTTATCGAAAGGGACCTCAGAGTCGCTGCACTAGTTGCGGCCGTACTCCATGAAGAGCCAGCGGACGAAGTCTCCGTTGACTGCTGCGTTCTCGTAGGTTTTGTAGTGGGGCGCGTCGGAGGTGGGAATCCAGACGAAGTCGGGATGGTTGTAGGCGCTGCGGCCCGTCCAGGAGCCGCGGGTGACACGGCCGCTGCTGTCCTGATGCAGATCGTAGGTGTAGGTCCGGGTCATGACGTTGGTCCCGACGAACTGATGGGTCGAGGCGTAGTCCGAGAAGTAGCACTTCGTCGACACCCGGTATCTCCGGTTTCGGCTGTCGTGGGTCACCTTGGTCTCGTACTTGAAGAGCGGGTGGTTGTTCACGGGAAAGTGGGGGTCGATCTCGGCGACGATGACCATTCCATTCTTCTTGACGAATTCCTGGAGTATCCAGTGGAAGTAGTGGGGGTGGATGTCCCGGAACGCCTCGTCATTGGGATCGATCTCCTCCCGGTTGTAACGCCTGCCCGTGATGTCCCGGTTCTCGAACTTCTGGGTCTTGCAGGTCATGTACGTCTCGGACAGCAGACCCTTCATGTCCGCCACGGTGAGGGTGATGTTCTTTCGATCGTTCTTCACAGCCTCGTAGTCCGAATCTCGATCGCTGTAGAGATAGGCCTTGGCTGACTTGGGGTTCTTCAGCTTCAGCCGGACCTTGCGGGGGTTCCTGCCCAGGGGAACCTGAAACGACTTGGTGGGCTCCGGTGCCAGGATTGACGCCGCCGCCAGGCCGTTGCAGTGACCGCTCCAGTCGAGCTTGGTCTCGGCGGGAGCGTAGTTGTGCCGGTGAACCGGATCGGCTTCCCAGGCTGCTGCGCCGGCGAGCTTTCCGTAAAGGCTCAGAACGATGGAGTCATACTTCTCCAGCGGTGAAAGACCCTCATTGAACTTCTTGAACGCCAACTCCGCCACCGGTCTGGGCCACCAGGTCCCCGACCAAGGCTTGTAGGTCTGGGGAACTGAGGCGGTCTGTTCGAAGCTCTGACTCGGTGCGGATGGGCCGCTGCCGCCGCGCGAATCCCTCGAGCTGGGGGCTGCAGTGCTGGAGCTGTAGATCCTGTCGTCGCTTCGAGTGGCCAGTTCACCGTAGAACTCGTCGTCGAACCGCTCGTCATCACCGAATCGCTGGGCCGCTGCAGGCTGGGAGAGCCCGGCTGCAAGCAAGACGACAAGGAGAAGGGACTGTATCTTCAACATCTGCATCGGTTTGGCTCCTCGGGTCAACTTGGCGAATGGAGATCATGTCCCCACTGAAACTACGCATCGGGGGAGCGATTGTTTCAGTCGCTTCGCCGGAAGTGGAACCAGGGCAGAGATCGGAGCAGGATGGACCAGAGTACTGCCACCAGGACCGAGAACCCGGCCCAGGCGGCCCAACTGGAGATGATCATGTCCGCCACGAACCGAGCGTACCGGAACGGTGCATCCAGAATGGGCGTCTGGATCATGAGGAGGAGGAGGAGGAACCCGTAGGGTTCCATCTTGGCCAGGATCTCCGTCTTGTCCGCATCCAGGTACTCCCGGGCAATCCAATTCCCATCCAGCGGTGGAATGGGCAGCAAGTTGAACAAGGCCAGGGAGAAATTGGTCAGGACGATGGCATAGAGCATCCGATAGACCCGGGAGGCGGCCTGGGCTGGAAGTCCCAGGCCGTTCTCCAGGTCCAGGGTGGTGCATACCAGGAAGAGCGCCGCCCCGCCGGCTGCCACGGCCAGATTCATCAACGGGCCGGCGATGGCGACCTTCATCATGTCCCGGATGGGGTTCCGGAAAGCAGATCCCGTCACCGGTACCGGCAAGCCCCAGCCGATGATCGGGACGCCGGTGGTGACGGCGAAGACGATGAGAATCGTTCCCATGGGATCCAGGTGATCCAGTGGGTTCAAGCTCACTCGGCCCGCATCCTCCGGCGTGGGGTCCCCGAGCCGGACGGCGACGTAGGCGTGTGCAAACTCGTGAAACCCTATCCCCAGCAGCAGGGCTGGCATGTACAGGGCAAACTGGATGAACATCTGCATCGGGTCGCGAGCCGTCCCGCCGAAGGCAAAGACACCTTCCGTGGCGGCCAGCAACAGGACCACGATGATTGGGAATGAGAACCGGCAGCGGCACACGCTAGACGCTCACCTCTTGACGAAGTCCTTGCCCGCGCAGGCCTCGGGCGGATAGCGCAGGCGGTTCTTCTCCATCTTGGCCAGAAACGCCTGCTCCAGGTCAAAGTCCAGGGTCGAGGCCAGGCTCAGGATGTAGGCAAGAATGTCTGCCACTTCTTCCTGAACGTGGACATACCTCTCACTGTCCTTCTTCAGTTCTTCCAGCTCTTCCCGGCCGCTCCATTGAAAGAGCTCCATCAACTCCGCGGCTTCGATGGCGATGGACATGGAGAGGTTCTTCGGGTCGTGATGGCGCTTCCAGTCACGCTCGGCGACGAAGCGGGCCATGAACTCTCTCAGCTCCGAGAGGGTCATCGCTTCGGTTCCTCCGTCCGTTCCTCCGGGTCCAGCAAGTCCAGCAAGTCCTGGTGGACCTTGCTGTTGCTTGCGAGTATCGAGCTGCCGCGGAGGTAATCGGAACCACCCCGCATGTCCGTGAGCTTGCCGCCCGCTTCCCGGATGATGGCTACCCCGGCCGCCACGTCCCAGGGCGACAGGTTCAGCTCCCAGAATGCCTCGAATCGCCCGGCGGCGACATAGGCCAGCTCCAGAGCGGCGGAACCGCCACGACGCACGCCCTGGGCGCGCTTCAGAACCCTGATGAAGTTCCCGATGTTGTCCGGCGCTTCCCTGTTCCGCAGGGAGGCAAAACCAGTGCAGAAGAACCCGTCTCCGATCGAATCGCCGCCGCTGACGTGGATTTCCTTGCCATTCAGGTGAGCGCCCTGGCCCGACTCGGCGCTGAAGAGCTCGTCCATGCAGGGAGCGTAGATGACTCCCGCCACCGGCTCGTCGCTGCGACAGACGGCTATGGACACACAGAACAGGGGGAAGGAATGGACGTAGTTCGTGGTGCCGTCAAGGGGATCGATGACCCAGGTCAGGCCCGTCTCCGATTCCTTTCGAGCCGACTCCTCCGCCAGGATTCCGTGCTCCGGAAAGCGCGAACCGATCTCGCGCACTATCATCTCTTCCGATTCCCGGTCGATCCGGGTCACCAGATCGATGTATCCCTTGTATCCTATGTCAGACTCCGTCAGCGAACCCAGGTTCTCCTTCAAGAACTGTCCAGCCTTCAGTGCCACCTCGCGAGCGTGATCCAGTATCTCGGACATGATGCCTGTCTTTCCCCCCCGGGACGACCCGATTCCCTGATCCCGTCGCCAGACGGGCCCGACCTTGGAGGGGGGCGAGTATAGCATGCGTGGAACTCACTACTTCGTACTCGGCGTTGCCCGTGATGCCACATCGGAAGAGCTCACTCGGGCCTACCGCAAGCTCGCCATGCGGCATCATCCCGATCGAGGCGGAGATGCCCGCCGAATGGTCCAGCTCAACGACGCTTACGAGGTGCTCAGCGACGAGCAGCAGCGCCGGCTCTACGACCTGATCCTGGAGTCGGAGGAGGAAGTCCGGTTCGAGAGGACCGGTCAGGCACCGGACCCCATCCGGACTCCGGCAGACCGAAAGCCAGCTCAGGAGCCCTGGGTCAGCTCTGAGTCCGTTGTCCCGGCCGAGTCCGTGCCCTTCAAGAGACGAATCAGGCAGATCGTCCGGAGGACCATGACCCTCGCCTGGAAGGCCGCTGACATGGTGAGCGCCCTGCTGTTTCAGATCATCGGCACCGATGTTCTGGGATGGATACTCTTGACTGTCTTCATGCTGGCCGGCCTGGCCGGGGCCACCCAGGCACTCAGCGAGAGGATCTGGCAGGGCGGTTGAGCCGCGTTTCCATCCTTCGGAATCGATTTCGCGGCATTCCTACCGCTTTCATGGCTGACCGCAACTCGCAGAATGTCTTATTCAAGGGATATTCATGCCTGGTATGAAGCTTGCATCACTCTCGAATTGTGAGTTCAGAAATCCCAACGCAAAGGAGGTGATTACTACATGATCAAGAAGATCAAGAAGCTCCTGAAGCAGCGAGATGACGAAGGACAGGGCCTGGTTGAATACGGCCTCATCCTCGGTCTCATCGCAGTGGTTGCAATCGCGGCCCTGAATGCCACTGGCGGTAACGTCAACAGCATGCTGCAGAGGGTTGCCAACACCCTCGACACGGTCAGCTGACCGGTCACTCCTTTCGAGGAGTACCGGCCACGGGTTCTCCAGCTTTTTCCCGTGGCCGGTTTTTCATTACCGCGGTTTCTCTACCGCGATCGTCCCATCCCTGGCTGACACTTGATGTTCAGTTCTGGCTCCGCCGTGACTCTCGACTGGTTAGAGGCAATCATGCCGCGCTCACTGATGGCCGGATCCAGACTCCGCCTCGAACACCTGCTGCCAGCCGGTAATCCCCTGAGCTCCGGTTGGTGAGTATCCACTTTCGCTCCGAGCCGGCTCTCTCCAGTTCTCTTCTCAATCGCGAGACCAGGGCGTAGACGTTCATTGGGTGGATGGCCGCGTCGTAGGTGCTCCCCCAGACCGCCTCGTGAATCTGCTGCTTCGACATCCAGTTGTTTCGGCCATGAATGAGCGCTGCCAGCAATTCCAGTGGCTTTCGCTTTCCACTGAAGGGGATCCAACCCACGCCAGAGACGAATAGCCGGTCTGCTTCCATATCCACTCCCAGATCCTGGGACT
This sequence comes from Candidatus Cloacimonadota bacterium, assembly GCA_021772705.1. Classification (GTDB taxonomy): domain Bacteria; phylum Muiribacteriota; class UBA6191; order JACPRK01; family JACPRK01; genus OFTM100. Next base: position 4,910 of record JAJFLN010000726.1, read on the forward strand.
CCAGGAACCTGGGTCCCGCTGCCTCTTCACGAACCACGGAAGGCCCCTCGCAGGTCAGCATCAAATAGGGCGAGACCCTCCGTCCTTCATCCATTCCCAGTGCTGTCAGCCAGCCCCGTCCGTTCTCCCTCTGACCCTCAAGAGCGTGGCGGACCCCGATGAGCAAGTCCCTTCTGCCAGATTGCTCCGCGAGTCTCTGAAGTAGGCCTAACCCGGCGACCCAGGCCACACCGGTGCTCTCCCCCTTCAACAGCACTTCAAGGCGGCGCACCGCCTCATCGCTTCGTTGCTGGATCTCCGCCACACAGGCATGGAGCAGCACCAGCTCGCTCTCGCCATCGCCGGCCAGAGCCGCCGGGTCTACTCGATCCAGGGCCGTGGCAGCCTCATCCTGGCAGCCCTCACGGATGGCTATCCAGGTCCGGGCCAGCTCCTTCTCGGCTGACAACAGGGCCCCTGACCCACCCATCCGATCCAGTCGCTCCCGGGCCGCCGGCATTTCCCCTCGTCCCACCAGTGCCCGGATCGCCATTCCGTCAAAACGGCCGGTCCGGTCCTCGACCTGATTGCAGAGCCCCAGGAGACTCTCCCAGTCTCCCCGGGACAGTGCCAGTGCCGCGAGGGCCTCCTGGGCCTCCAGCTCCAGAGGCCGCGCGCCAGAACTCCGTCCAATCCGCCGGGCCCACCGGAGGCACTCCACAGCCTGGTCCAGCTGCCCCAAGCTGGCATGAATCAGTCCGTTCAGCAGTTTCGCCTCTCCCGATCCCAGGCGATATCCCATGAACTCGGCTAACCTGCTCGCTGCCGACACCGACTTCTCTGCCTCTCCTGGTCGCTCTCGAGCCAGCTCAATCCGGCCTCGGAGCAGTTCAGCATCACAGAGTGCAATCTGAGCATTCAATCGCCGTGCCTGTGACAGGCATCGATCGGCCAGCTCGGCTGCTCTTCCCGTATCCCCCAGTTGCAGTGCCGCCAATCCCGCAACAATCCTGCACTCCAGACTCTCCAGATCGTCGCTGGCGGCTTCCGCCAGCGATGCACCTCGCATCGCCAGGTTCATCGCCTCCAGGCTGCTGCGACTCTGCAGCTTTGCCAGAGCCAGACCCTTGGAGGCTGACGCAAGGAGTTCATCGGAGTCCGTCATTGTCAGCAGCTCCTGGTAGCCCTCCTCCACCTTGGCCAGGTTACCTCGAAGTGCCTCGACCTGAATGAAGTTGGCCAGGGCCAGGGCTGCCCGGTTCAGCTCGCCCCGGCTCCGGCGTATCTCCGCCGCTGATCGGCACAGGGAACTTGCTTCAGGCAGCTCTCCCCTGGCGCAGGCAAGCATTCCTCGGTTGACCAGCATCGTGGCCTCAGAATGGGGCGTGGAAGCAGCTTCCAGCCGCTGCATCCGACGCCGGATCCAGCCGTCGGCCTCTGTGAGACGGCCTTCCTGGAATGCCACGTTGCCCAGGCCTGCCAGGGATGCATCGCCGAAGGCTCGATGGCTGTCGGATCCGTCTCTCGGGCCGGCCCCCTCGACGCCCTCGCCACAGGTGCGGTAGTCCTGGCGGGCCTGTTCGAACTCACGATTCCTGAAGTGCAAATCTGCCCTCAGCTTCAGCGCCATCCGCCGAGTGCCTGGACCGCCGGCCAGCTCTTGCAGCCTCTTGAAGGCCCGTCCCCGGTTGCCGCCGGTCGCCTCCAGGCAGGCAACGGCAGTCTCGAGATGTACCGGCAGCCCCTGGCAGTCCATGCCGGCGCTGCCCTCCAGATCGCCCGGGACCGAACCACCTGCATCACTCTGTGCCAAGCTGACCAGCACCGATAGCGGTCTGGACTGTTGACGCCCGAGCTTTTCCAGTGCAGCCGCTTTCCCCGCCACGGCAGCCCCCATCCCCAAGTGAATCATCTCGGCACCGAATCGCTCCAGCAGACGCTCCGCGGAGGCGGGACGGCGGAGATGAAGCAGCAAGGTCACCGCATCCAGGACTCGAGCCGGGTTCTCGGTGGTCCAGGCAAGCTCCTCGACGATCCCCGCAAGGCTCAGCAGGTTGGCCCGGTGCAGGCGGCGGCCGGACAGGGCCACCCGGACTGGGGCAGCGACAATGAGGCCTGCAGGTCTGCTCTCCAGCAGATGCAGATCCAGAGCTGTGTCGATCAGTCCGAGCCAGCCCTTGTCGATAGCCAGGACATCCTGGCGTCGAAGGGGGACTTCGAGAAGGGAGAGTGGGGCCAGCAACTCTCGGAGTCCCTGGGTCAGGGAAGGTGACAGGACTTCCTCGAGAATGTCCCGCTCCGAGGCCTGTTGTCCCCGGGCTGCCAGGCTTTCACTGATAAGTATGGCCTTCGGGTTCCCGCCAAGTTGCAGCACCTCGGCGCCAGTTGCCGGGCCGGTCGTGGCAGTCGCGGCCCTGACTCCCAGTGCTCTCCTGATTCGGGACTTCATCTCCGCCTCGTCGGGCTGGGTCATGGGCTGCATCACGACCCGAACGCTCGGAACCTGGGTGAGGGGGAAGCTCCGCTGAGACTCGATGAGGACCCCGTGGCCCTGAGCCCTGATCTGCTGAACTCTCTCTTCCAGAGATGTGCCTGGAGACAAACCTTCGTCGTCCTGGAGCAGGACTGGCGCAGCAGGGGACAGGTCCTGACCCGGGGGGGGCGGCATCGGCGCCGGGCCGGATGGACCCGGCACGCCTCGTCGCCACAACAGCTCATTCAGGACACGGGTCTTGCCGATGCCAGGCAGGCCGGTCACGGTCACCACGCCCAGCTCGAGCAGTCCGGCCTCTATCTCTCTCAACTCCTGAACTCGTCCCACCAGCTCCATTGCTGGAAGGGAAGTGCTGGCGAATTCATCAGTCAGACTTCGGGGCACACATGGGGTACTGGCCTGGGTCGTTCCCATTTCGATCCACTTCCGTTTCATATCGGGTGGCGTTGCCTGGAGACTGGCGGGTTGCCACGGATACGGGATTATGGCGATCTCGAGAAGCTGCGTCAATACAGGCGAGTCATAGATAATCGCCTCGCCAGCTACGGCCCTGGATGGACTGCATTCCGCTCGGAGCGAGCGGATCGGGAAAGCTCGGCCAGTCAGTCGTCCTGGATGCGGGTATCCATAGTGGGCCGAACGGAACAGGAACTACTCAGACAGGTCACTACCGGGTCTGAATAGCGCCCATTACGAAGCGGCCTGTGCCGTTCTCCGCGACCGTCACCTGGGCCAGGCCAGTTTCGATGACTCCCCGGAAGGGGTCCGTGGCACTGGCCCTGAGCGTCAGGGGGATCGCCGCCGGGACCCGGGAGAACAGGAAGACGCCGTTCACCACCGGTGCCACCTGCCCCAGCTCCACCACTGTGACCTGGTCTCGCAAGCCTGCCGGGAGGCTTCCGCTGCTGGTGATGACATTGCCTTCCAGGGTG
>JAJFLN010000727.1 GCA_021772705.1 Candidatus Cloacimonadota bacterium
TCCATTCATCCCCTTCGGCGTAGCTCAGGACATGCTTCGACAGGCTCAGGACGAACGGATCGGGAAAACTCGGCCATTCAGTCGTCCTGGATGCGGGCATCCATAGTAGGACGAACGGACCGGGAAAACTCGGCCATTCAGTCGTCCTGGATGCGGGCATCCATAGTGGGGTGAGCGGGTTTCCGGACGGGAACGAGTTCTAAAAAAGGAACCTCTGTGATCTCCGAGGGCTCTGTGATCTTCGTGTAACCTTCCGTGTCACCGCAGCGGCTCCACCCCCGGGCGCCGCGCTCTTCGAGGTCCGGTGAAGTGCTAGTCTGAGGACATGAGCGACTCCGGGAGCCCCCCACCGCCGGCAGGACCTCTGGCGGGTCTCAAGGTCCTCGACTTCAGCCGCCTGCTGCCCGGTCCGTATGGGACGACTATTCTCGCCGATCTGGGCGCCGACGTGGTGAAGATCGAGGACCCGGGGGCTGGCGACTATCTACGTGCCCTGCCTCCGTTCGTGAAGGGTGAGAGCGCGCCTTTCGCCTATCTGAACCGGGGCAAACGGGCCCTGGTACTGGACCTGAAGAAGGAAGAGGGACACGCCGTGGCCCGACGCCTCGCCGCCGGGACCGACGTGCTGGTCGAGAGTTTCCGGCCCGGCGTCATGTCCGCCCTCGGCCTCGGTTGGGAGGACCTTCGAGGCTCCAACGAGAAGCTCGTCTATTGCTCCATTTCCGGTTACGGTCAGACCGGCCCTCTGCGGTCCCGGGCGGGTCATGACCTGAACTACATCGCCCTGTCGGGGTTGCTGTCACTCTGCGGTGAGGCCGGAGGGAGTCCCGTGCCCCCCGGTGTGCAGGTGGCGGATCTTGCCGGTGGTGGTCTCTGGGCTATCGTCGCCATTCTTGCGGCCCTGCGAGAGGCGGAGAGCTCGGGAAAGGGACAGTTTTTGGATGTTTCCATGACCGCTGGGGTGCAAGGATTCCTCGGGTTTCAGGGGGCGGAGGCCCTGGCCAGGAATCGACCTCTCGGGTTGGGTGAGTCGCTATTCTCCGGCTTCCATCCGGCGTTCCGGGTCTATGCCTGCAGCGACGGGAAGCACCTGGCCGTGGCTGCTCTGGAAGACAAGTTCTGGCGACCATTCGCCGGGGCCATCGGCATTGACGATGTCCCAACTGTCCTCACCCTGCCGTCCAGCCAGTGGGCAGGCCTGGTCAATCGGGTCGCCTCGATACTGTCGACTCGAGACCGGGAGGAGTGGCTCCATCTGCTGACACCCCTCGATTGCTGTGTCGATCCCGTGCTGGATGTGGTGGAGGCCTTCGAACATCCCCAGTCGCGGCATCGGAACATGACCTGGGAGACGCCCCTGCGGGTCGGGGGAAACGTGAGTCAGCCCGGCTTCCCTGTCCAGTTCTCCAGGACGGCCCCTCGACCACCGGGACAGGCCCCCGGTCAGGGAGAGCACGGCCATGAGATCCTCCGGGAGGCAGGATTCTCGGAAGACGAGATCGAGGATCTGAAGTCTCGCGGTACCTTTGGGAAATCAGTCTGATCTTAGGAAAGGGAAGGTTACCGCTTGAGCGGGTCTTCGACCCAGGGCGGTGTGGCCTCGATGAGGCTCGCCAGGGTCGGCTCGGCTATCTTCATGGCCTCTGCCATCTCCCAGGCGACCTTCCGGTAAGAGGGGTGACCCTTGGTGCCTGACCTGAGCCGGCAGAGATAGTCGACCTCCGCCAGATCCATCTTGAAGAGGCACCGAACCCGGTGGGCGAATGGCAGAAGGTACTGGGCCGCCTGCGGTCCGGCCTCCTCCGCCACGTGGCGTGCCGCTTCCAGAGCCTCGGCGTAGGCCCCCTCCAGGCTGGGGATGACTCCGAGGGAAGCAGCCTCCTCCGGAAACTGGGGGCCTGCGAGCAGGTCAGGGGTCTGGAGCGTTTGATCGCAACGGCGGTGGCGATGGAGATCCCTCCAGCCGCCTATGTCCATGGAGATGTCGAACAGGAATCTCTGTCCCGCCCGGGTCTCTCGAGGCAGCTCGTCGTGGGGACCTCGATCTCCCAGGGCCTCCGAGATGATCCACTGCCGCTCCTCGACGGTAGAGCTCTCGATCTTGCCGAGGATCTTGGCGTAGGGGAGATTGGAGCCGGAGTAGAGGATCGTGGAGGCCAGCTCGGCCTCCGGCGAGTGGGGACGAATGAGGTGGACGTCGGGGCCGCCGGTTGCCTGCAGGTTCTTTAGATACCGATCCGCCAGGGAGCGGGAGAGCTGCCGGAAGGAACGGAGGAACTCGTTCGGGCGGCAGTGGCGCGCCAGGGTCGGAGCCAGGGGTGCTGTCTCCGGGGGCTGGTTCCGCATTTCCAGCCAGGTGCCATCCGGTGGTCCGGAGCAGGCGGCCTGGATGTCCTTCGCCAGCTGCCGTACCTCGGCGTGGTCCGAGACCAAGAGGCGGGCGATCTGCTTCTCCAGCGTCCTGATACTCACGACCTGACCCAGAGACGTGGGTGTGGCCAGGGGGAGCAGGTAGCGTGACATGTCGAAGGCCCGGGCGGCCAGGTTTCGCTCGTAGTCGGCCTCCTTCATATCATCCGGTCTTGGGAGGCGTTCCTGGAGGGCTTTCAGAGTCTGCTGGTGAACGCCGGTATAGGCCTCGATGAGCTTCCTGGCTGTCCGGGAGTAGAGCTCCGTGAGGTCCGGGCTCCCGCTCACTTCCTGGGGGACGACGAACCCGGAGGATGCGAAGTCCTGATACCGGGTCGATTTGGCCTGTCCGTCCCAGCTCTGCTCATCCAGGATCTCCAGCGCAGCCAGCTCGGAGACGTTCTCGAAACAGAGAGCCACGTGGCCCAGATCGGCGATGGAGGCATGGCCGTAATCGAAGTAGAAGCGTTCCCAGAACTTCTCCGACGAGTGGGCATTCACCCAGCGGAGGCTCTCCTCGATGGGGTCCGATGAGCGGCTGTACCTGGCCAGGGCGTAGGCCTGAGGCTCGGGGGCCATGGGGGGCAGCGCCACCACTCGGGCTGGCCGGCAAGGGTTTTCGTCGCTCACGTGCCGGTACTCCCGAAGCCGCCGGAACCTCGCTCTGACTGACTCAGCTCGGAGGTGACCTCGAACTGAGCATGCCAGACGGGGCAGACGACTCCTTGGGCGATGCGCTGGCCCGGAAGGACCGTCACGGGCTCTCTCCCCAGGTTGATCAGGCAGATCAGAATCTCACCGCGATAGCCGCTGTCGATGGTCCCCGGCGCGTTGAGCACCGTGACTGCCGACTTGGCGGCCCAGCCCGATCGGGGCCGGATCTGGAGTTCGAAGCCCAGGGGCAACTCCATCTCCAGCCCAGTCTCCATCAGCCGGTGCATCCCTGGCGCCAAGGTGACAGCGTCCTCCCCGCTGAAGTGGAGATCGAAGCCAGCGTCGCCCTCATGATTGTACCGAGGAACGACGGCCCGTTCGTGGCGTTTCCTGAGCTTGATCGGGACAGTGTTCATGACCTGCAATCATATCACGATCTCGCTGTACTTCCGGACACGATCCGCGGGACGGGAGCGATGTCGAAACCCGGGAGGCCGCATTACTCTGTAACCGTTCGTCTGAGCTTGTCGAAGGGCCCTCCGCGAGAATCCGCATCAATTCTAGACACGATCCGCGGGATGGGAGCGATGTCGAAACCCGGGAGGCCGCATTACTCTGTAACCGTTCGCCCCACTATGGATGCCCGCATCCAGGACGACTGATTGGCCGAGTTTTCCCGATCCGTTCGTCCTGAGCCTGTCGAAGCATGTCCTGAGCTACGCCGAAGGGGATGAATGGAGCGGGCGGCCATATCGTCTGAGC
>JAJFLN010000728.1 GCA_021772705.1 Candidatus Cloacimonadota bacterium
CCAGCAAGTGGCTCGTGACGCGGGTCAACCGTTCGATCTGATCCGAGATGAGGTCCATGCACTCCAGGGACTCCGGCTCCGAACCGTGCCGGGACCGCAGGAAGTAGACCGACGCCTGAATCGTATTCAGTGGGTTCCTCACCTCATGGGCCATCATGGCGGCGATGGCGCCTATCTCCGCCAGCCGCTTCTCCGTCTCCTGCTCCCTTGTGGCCTGCTCCAGCTGTACCATCCGTTGTTCCAGTTCTCGAACCATGAGGCCGAAGCCAGTCCGGAGCTGGGACAGCTCGTCTCCTCTCATGTCGAGGCGGCTGAGCAGGCGGTCCCTGGGCTGGACTGTCCCGGATGGCGAGCTTTCCAGGGGCTGATTTAGGTCCGCGATGGCCGGGTCCAGCCCCGAGAGAGGCTCGCCTCGAGCCAGGGCCAGCATCTGCCCCTGCATCTGGATCAGAGGCTTGGTCAGCAATCGGGCGAGAGCCAGCATGGCCAGCAGCCCCAGGCCCGCCGCAGCGACGGCGATTCCATAGACCTTCTGCTGCATCTGATGGGAGGATTGATCCAGGCCCCGGGCGCTCAGGGCAAGGAACTCGTTCAAGACCCGGGACTCGCTGATGGTCATGGGACGGTCCAGCACCCGGATCATGGTCTCCTTCAAGTCCTGCCGATCCCGGTGCCAGCGGTCCATCATGAGAGTCTGCTGATCATCCAAAATGCTCAGGATGATGGTCCCGATCGCGGCGGCGTAGATGATGAAGAACGCGGCTCCAAACTTGGTCGCCACGCCCATGCGAAGGAATCTCATCTCTTGTCCAACCACGGTCCTCTCAACTTTTCGGCCCCCACCGCATATACTCCATGTACAAGGGTTCCGTCCGGGAGGTGCCGTTAGCCATGAAGAATCATAACGCGACTCAGAGGTTCTTGTTCATCCTGGTCTCCATTACTCTGGTCCTGTCCTCAGGACTGGAAGCGGAGCCCTATACCTTCAAGGCCGGAGATACTCTTTGGGAGCTGGCCCGGGTCCGGTATGGCGATCCCTCCCTCTCGCGGGATCTTCAGCTGGCCAATGACATCGGCGACGTCAGGTCCATTCCCAATGGCACGGTCATTCAGCTGCCGTCGCGGGAAGTCCTGATGGAGCTTCGGACCGTGACGGATCCCGCCGAACGGCAACGGCTGCTGACCGGAGGAGGTTCTTCCGGTGGCGGCGCCGGTCCGGGTGGCAACGGTCCCGGCGGGAACGGCAATGGCCGAGGCACGGGCCCCTCCGCCGCCGTCGTTCCCTACAATCCGGCCCTGGGGCTGAAGTCCCGGGTGACTGTCCCCCAGACGGGTGTGAAGTCCCAGGAATGACCACCGTCGATCGTCTGTCCCGCCGGCGGGGTATCGCCACGGTGGTGGTGATGTTCGTCCTGCTCGTCATGACGATCGGTGTGTTCAGCTACTTCTCGTTCATGCGAGCCCGAAGGCTGATGCAGTATCGGCAGCTCTTCGGCGAGTTCGCCCACCAGCTCGGCCGCGCCGCCCTCGAGATGACCCGGGCTGAGGTGGGCGTCGCCCTGAAAGATCCCGATTCAGATCTCTATCGAGAGCTGATCAAGGCCCAGTCCGAACCGCCATGGAACGGATCGGGAGAGCGGGAACTGAGCCGCATCGATTTCCTCGTGGATCACCAGCCCCTGATGTCCCGGGTCGCCGACTCCTTTGAAGGCGGTCTGGACAACGTCACGCGCCTCGAGAGCCGGGTCTTCGTCCTGCCGGAAGAGACGGACTGGTTCAAGCCCTATCCCTGGGCCGTGGGGATCGTCGACACTCGCCAGAAGTACGGGCGGCTCTTCATCGAGGTGGAGAGTGTCTTTCAACCGGCGGCGCTCCTGGAAGGGGTGACTCGAAAGCTCCTGGGTTACATCGAGTTCCGGGTCGTTTCGCCCCTCTTGCCGTTGCTCAATCACTTCAGCCTGTTCCTCGACGATCCCGCCGGCGGACCCGGTGGAGCCGAGGCGATCAACTCCATCGATACGGACTTCAAGGGACTGGTTTCGGGGCCTCGGGCGCCTCTGGTGCTGAACAACGGCGTCACCATGATTGCCGACAACGGGAAGAACGTGGACAGCCAGTTTCTGCAGAAGCAGGGTTGGGTCTATCTGGGGCCCTCGGAGTTGGAGTTGAATCTGGCCTTCAGTCACGACGAGACCGACGCATCCCGCCAGGCTGGTGAAGACTTTCACTTCTATCAGCAATCAGCCGATCCGGCGGTGAGGGAGTCCCAGCGGGCCTACGCGGATTCGGAGATCAACAGCCTGTTGCCGGACCCGTTCTGGGAGATTCGATTCTGGGACCAGGGTATCAACAGCCTGAGCGACACCCAGCTCCAGCCCTACCGGAATCTCTTCCACGACTTCGATCCTGACAGGGCTCCCGGTTCCAGCTGCCTGAGGCTCATGGGAAGGCCCAGGAGCAGCATCAGCCCCACGCTGGTTCTGGGCAATGTGTCGGCGGGATTCGCCCGGATCTCGGCGGCGAACCCGAAAGGGGCCTCCAGCGATCAGGAGTTCGGAGCCCTCTTCACCATGCTGCCCGACCTGGGACCAGCCCCGAATCTGGCCGGGCTGCAATCGGGGTTGCCTCGAATCGGCGCCTCCCTCGACCTGGATGCGGCGGCGCAAGATCCCTACAACGCGGGGAAACTCCTGTTCGTCGACACTGCCGGAGGCCTCGATGTCCTTCCCGCGGATCAGCCCAGGCTGCCCGCGACGGTCTACTCCCGCCTGCAATCGGGCTGGGTCACCCGCCCCTACAACCTGGGACTCCTGTTCCTGAAAGGCAACAATCAGGAGCCGGACCCGGTCCAGGCCGGCCTCGAGGTTGGAGTACCTCCGGAGTACTTCGCCGGAACATCCGGATCAGACGAAGACCCCCGGCTGTCGATTCCATCGGATCTGCTGCCGGAGGGGGAGAGGGATCTTCTGGCGGCGCCGGAGCTGAGGGTGGAGAGCATTCTGGCGACGATGGCCGAGTCCGATACCTTTCCTGAGCCTGTGATGCGCGCCCGGAGCTCTGGAGACGCCACGTCGCCGGCGGCGTTCCTGAAGAAGGGCGGCTGGCTCAAGGGAGACACTCTGGACCTGGGGACCATCCTGATCTGGGAGCGGGAGGGAGTCTTCAGGATTCCTCCCATTCGCAAGCTCATTCGAGGGGGAATCCTGGTAGCGGACTCCTTCGAGATCGACTCACCGATCCGGGGCGTCGACGACGGGCCTCCTCTGATGCTGCTGGCCCGGGAAGGGGGCATTCGTGTCACCGGCAGGTCCCCGGTCTTCGCCATTCTCGCTGCTCCCAGGGGGCGGATTTCTGCTCCTGACGGAATGGATCTGAGCGGGTCCATCCTGGCCCGGGGAATTGACTTCCAGGGTAGTTTCTCCACTTCCTTCGTCTCTCATCTGCGCTACATCCGGAGCTTCAAGGTGCCGCCCTGGGCCGCGGACTCGACCGGATCGCCTGCCCCGGACTGGTCTCTGACGATTGACCACTCCAGGGATCTGGTGGTGATTCAGTGACAGCGGCTCGAATAGCAGACCGAGGCCGTGGCGGAGTCAGCCTCACGGAGATTGTCGTGGCCGTGGTCGTCATGAGCCTGGCTTTGATGCCCCTCCTCGGATTGTTGATCATCGGCCACCAAGGGACGGCCAACACGGTTCGACAGACCCAGGCCTTCATGCTCGCCGACGATGTGGCTGAGGCCGTCGCCGCCCTGGATCACGATGCCATTGACAGCACGTTTCCCGATGATGTGGAGATCCGGCTTCCTATGCCGCCCGTGCCGCCCGGCGCCACTCCGATCTTCATCCGCCTCGTGGAAGTGATGCCTGTGGAAACGGCGCCGACCCGGGATGGCAAGGGCAGCATCAAGATCCGCCCCGTCAAGGTCACCGTCGTCTGGGAGGGACCGGGAGATCCGGATCGTCGCAAGCTCAGCCTCACGGCCCTGTCTGCCAAGGTGGAACGATGAAGCGTCCCTCCGGGTTCACTCTGGTGGAGGCGCTCCTGGCCTTCGGCGTCGCATTCGTGCTCATGGCCGTGCTGTACGGTCTGCTGGTCAGTAGCCGGAGAGGGATGGTGCGAGGTGAGGGGAAACTCGAGTACGTGGGGGAGGCGAATCTCCTGTTTCGCTCACTGCAGATCGACATGCAGGCCCTCCGGGGAGAGCCGGTCTGGAACGAGGCGGATCGAGAGCTGGAGATGGAGATCTGGTCCGTCTCGCGAGATCCCTTTTCGGCCATGCCGAGTCGCGTGGTCTACTCCCTCCAGGAGGGGACCGTGCACCGCCGGGTTCCGGAGGCC
>JAJFLN010000729.1 GCA_021772705.1 Candidatus Cloacimonadota bacterium
GCCTTGATAGCCGAGGATTGGGAAAAGCTGCGCGAACTGGCCAAGGCCAAAACGCCGAAGCAAGCGCCTGTGGGCCCCTCGACAAGCTCGGGGCGAACGGATCCGGAATAGGCCAGGGGACCCCCTACGGGACATGCACCCGGGCAGAGGGGGCTCGTCTGCCAGTATGACGTCGTCTGTTTCGACGAGATCTCGGGAGTCTCTTTCGATTCCAAGGACGGCGTGAACATCATGAAGGGCTACATGGAGTCTGGCGAGTTCAGCCGAGGCAAGGAAAGCATCCGAGCCCAAGGCGGCATCGTGATGGTGGGCAACTTCGAGGTGGACGTTCAGCAACAGCAGCGGATCGGCCATCTCCTGAGTCCCCTGCCGCCGGAGATGAGGAACGATACGGCGTTCCACGATCGGATCCACGCCTTCGCCCCGGGCTGGGACTTCCCGAAGCTCAACCCCGGTGAGCATCTGACGGACCACAACACCGGCGAGTGGATCGACCGAGTTAAGGCTGCCCTGGACGAGATGGCGAGCAATCCCCCTGAGGGCTACAGGCCACTGTACCTGTTCCCCGGCGTGGAGATTTCGGTCCACGGGGGGATTCACCTGCTTGCGCTCTTTGGTGTCGAATCCTCGACCTCGGATGTCGACTCACTTCTTGGCGACATTGGATTTCCGAAAGATCGGAAGGGAACCTCTGGCGGGGTTACCCGAGATACTTTTCAAGTAGTGGCTTGGAAAATTCATGAGGCTGGGGGTTTGGCACTTCCAGCCCATGTCGACCGACGCAACGGGCTGTTCGAACGAGTACCGCAAGCGGAGCAAGAGATCGAGGCTGCCGGATCGTTCCGACACGGCGGACCAACGCTTGGGGATGCAGTTTCGTGTGAACAGGTTTTTGCCATGGAGGCGGTTTCTCAAACGTTCGACACTCCGAAGCTATATGACGAAGCGGGGCGGCCGTGGACGAGAGTACTCGGTACCGACTCGCACCACCCTGACGGTGATTCCGGTCAGAACTTCCCAGGCAGCCGGTTCACGTGGATCAAGATGGCGAAGCCCACACTGGAGGGGCTGCGGCTTGCGCTCCTGGACGGTGAGCTGTCCGTTCGCCGATCGGCCCCAGAGAAAGCCGACCCCAACGAACACGCTCCGAAGGCAATCGAGTTCATCGAAGTCACCAACGCCAGGTATCTGGGCCGTTCCAGACCATTCGAGTTGGTATTCAATCCCTGGTTAAATGCCATCGTCGGAGGCCGCGGGACTGGAAAGTCGACCCTAGTCGAGTTCCTCAGACTCGCGTTGAGGCGGGGCAGCGAGATTCCGCCGGAGCTGAAGAACGACTTCGAGCGATACAGCTCGGTCACGCTACAGAGTGGTAAGCCAGGTTTGCTGACTAGCGAGTCAGCCCTCAAGGTGGTTTATCGAAAGGACGGGGCCCGCTTCCTGCTGCAGTGGAGTCCGGCGGGTGATGTCGAGTCCATACAGGAGTGGGTCGACGGAAGTTGGGTAGCGGCAGAAGGAGAGATTTCCCAGCGGTTTCCGGTCCGGATCTACAGCCAAAAACAGATCTACCACCTCGCGGGCGATCCGCGGGCCTTGTTGAAAGTCGTCGATGATGCCGAAGAAGTCGGTCATCGAGCCTGGCATGAACAGTGGTCCGAAGCGGAAGGCAGGTTCCTGAGCCTTCGCTCCAAGGTCCGGGAGCTGCAAGCTGGGATCCTGGAGGAACCACGTCTTCGGGGGGAGCTCGATGACGTGAAGAGGAAACTCGAAGTCTTCGAGAAGAGCGGCCACGCTCAGATACTGAAGGAGTACCAGAAGCGACGCCGACAGCTTCAAGAACTGGAGTCCTGGGAAGATAGCTGGACCGAAGGGGGGGGACGGCTGAGAGCTGCCATTGCGGAACTGGCGCCGAGTTCTCTCGACGAATCGGTGATCGACACAACTGTTGAAACCGATACCAAGCTGAAGGAGCTTTGCCGCACTACAGAAAGGTCCATTGCTCAGGTCAGCAAGGAGGTCGAGGAGCTGGCGAAACGGCTGGACCTGACTGTCGTCGAGTGGCGTAACCAGCGAGATGACTCGGACTGGAAGAAGGCCGTCGACCAGTCTGTCCAGGCCTATACGGATCTGCAATCCACTCTTGAGCAGCAGGAAGCCGGAAGTCCGTCGGCCTACGGTGACCTGGTTCAACAGCGACAGACCATCGAGCAGAGGCTGAAGGAGCTGGCAAATCGCCGGGAGGAAGTCACACGACTTAGACAGCAAGCTGATGAGTGCTTGCAGCGACTGCTCGAGCTGCGCCGGGAAAGGACAGAGTCTCGCCGCCGGTTCCTCGAGAGTGTCTTGAAACAGAACAAATACGTTCAGATCCAGCTCGCTGAGTACGGAGACAAGGACTCAGTGGAACGAGAGATTCGCGAGCTATTGCGACGGGAGGGCGGAGGTTTCGAGAAGGACATAGGGCAACCCGATGGCGAGGGCTTGCTCGGAGGGATCTACTCTGCCGGAGATGATCCGGCAGAGGTCGAACAGGGGATCGCGGAGTTCAAGAAGACTCTCTCGAACATCGCGGCCGGTTCCCACGACCTCGCAACGCTGGCGGACCGGCGGTTCGCCGGGGTGGTGCAGAAGCTTCAGCCGGAGGAGCTCGACCGTATGGAGCTCTGGTTCCCGGAGGATTCCCTGCGAGTTCGCTATAGCTCGACCACGGGGACCGGGAGGTTCCGACCCATTGACGAGGGTTCACCCGGCCAGAAGACGGCGGCGCTCTTAGCCTTTCTCCTGAGCTACGGGGAAGAACCACTGATCCTGGATCAGCCCGAGGACGATCTGGACAATCACCTCATCTATGAGCTCATCGTAGGGCAGTTGAGGGAGGTAAAGTTGGGCCGTCAGGTTCTGGTCGTGACCCATAATCCGAACATCGTGGTTAACGGTGATGCGGAACTCGTCGTGGCTCTAAAGTCCCAGGGAACCCAGACGGTGCAGGCCTGTACCGGCAGCCTTCAGGAGGATCGAGTGCGGGCGACAATCTGCGATACGATGGAAGGTGGCCGTGACGCATTCGAGAAGCGTTACCGAAGAATCTTTCTGGGAGGTCGCCGTGCTTGACACGCCCGAGGAGCTTCTCGCCAAGATCCGTCTTGGCGAGGACACGTCCCTGGAGCTGAAGTCGGTTCAGTTCCGAGGGGACAGGGTCTCGGCTCCCAAGCGGGAGGCCCTCGCCGACGAGATCGCTGCCATCGCTAACACTCACGATGGTGCCCTCGTCCTCGGTGTGGACGATAAATCTCGTGAGATTCTGGGTGTTCCCGTCGAGCGCCTGGAGGCTCTGGAGCGATACGTCTTCGAGATCTGCAGCGACAGCATCCGGCCCTCGGTTCAGTTCCGGTCGTTTCGGATGGAGCTACCCGACGGAACGGGAAGGAGCAGAGCCGTCTTGCGTCTGGAGATTCCACGCAGCCTCTTCGTTCACGAGAGCCCGGGAGGTTACTATCAGCAACAAGGAAGCTCTGCCAGGAAGATGTCTCCCGAAGTTCTCGCCCGATTGTTCCAGCAGCGGAGTCAGGCGCGGTTGATCCGATTCGATTCCTGCTGCGGAGGTCTCTGTCGATCCGGCCGACCCTGTGTAGGGGAAAGCTCAGGCAGGCTGTTTCGCCTCAGCGAGTGGAACAGCGGATGGCGCCCGGAGTCCTCTGGGGCGGCTACCTGGCCCGCTGCCGGTTCCGTCAGTCCCGCCAGTAGGAGCTCGACACAGGGTTTCTGTGTCCGAGTTCAACATCTCCGGTGATGGCCGGTAGAGAGCGACTGGCCCCGAGGCAGTTCGGGTTGAACGTGACGAGGCTTTGCGGTGCTACGCTCCCGTGACACGGCTCCGTTATGAAGGTCAAGTTCATCCTGCCGGCGCTGACCGAGGCCAAGAGCCCTTTCTGACGTTCCATCAAGTACTCCCTCTTCCCGCCCCTCGGCCTGGCAACCCTGGCCGCCTACCTGTCATCGGACGACGAGGCGATTTTGGTGGACGAGCACGTCGAGGAGGTCGACACCGACAACGAGCCGGAGCTGGTCATTATCCAGGTCTACATCACTAACGCCTATCGGGCCTACGGATACGCGGACCACTATCGCGCCAGGGGCTGCACCGTCGCCCTGGGAGGCCTACACGTCACGAGCCAGCCCGAGGAGGCCCGAGGGCACGCCGACTCGATCTTCCTGGGTCCCGCCGAACACACCTTCCCGGCTTTCCTCGAGGACCTGCGGCGCGGCAGACCCAAGCCCGTCTACGTCTCCAGGACGCGGACTCTGAAGGGTCTCCCCCAGGTTCGCCGCGATCTGATCCGGCGAGAGCTGTACCTGGTCCCCAACTCCATCACCGTGTCCCGCGGCTGTCCCCACAACTGCAACTTCTGCTACAAGGATGCCTTCTTCGAAGGGGGCCGGACGTTCTACCTCCAGGAGGTGGACGCTGCGCTCGCCGAGATTGACCGCCTCCCCGGGCGACACCTCTACTTCCTCGATGATCACCTGCTGGCCCACAGATCCTTCGCCGCAAGGCTGTTCGAAGGGATGCGAGGGATGAATCGTCTCTTCCAGGGCGCGTGGACGGTGGATGCCATCCTCGAGGGGGACCTCATAGAGAGGGCGGCGAAGGCTGGCCTTCGGAGCATCTTTATCGGCTTCGAAACACTCTCCAGGGATGGGCTGAGGATGAGCAACAAGGGTCAGAACCTCGATCGGGACTACCAGGCCGTGATCAGGCGCCTCGACGGCCTCGGGATCTCGATCAACGGGAGCTTCGTCTTCGGCTTCGACGGTGAGGACGAAGACGTCTTCCCTCGCACCGTTTCTTGGCCAGCTTCAGGAACTACAAGCAACACCTTCTCGACGTCGACTCACTGCTACGCATCCAGGAGAGGACGAAGGATCGGGGAGCTCGATAGCCGGGGGGACACCTTACCAGCCGCCGGAGGCGCCGCCGCCACCGAAGCTGCCGCCGCCGGACAGGCCGCCGCTGAAGCCGCCGCCCGAGAAGCCTCCTCCTCCGCTGCTCCAGGACGATCCGCTTCTCCCTCCCTGGATGTGCAAGAATCCGTAGACACCGGGACCGTAGAGCCAGGACCAGGGGTTGGCATGTCCGTACTGAGACTTCAGGAAGAACCAGACCATGGCCGCTGCCAGGGCCGCGTTGACCAGAAACAGCAGCACCTGCGTGCCCAGCGGAGCCCGCTGCTTCTTCGACTCGATCCAGATCATCAGGCCGAGCAGAACGGCCAGGACGAGGGTCATCACGGTCTTCGCGGCCGGGAGGAACATGGAGGCCGTCGCCGCCCCGACGGACATCAGCAGACCGATGTCGACTGGCTGGACCTCGAGGGTGGTCCCGTCGTTCGTCCCGACGGAATCTCGTAGCCGGGAAGCCAGCCCCAGCACGGCTGCGCCGTTCACCAGTGCATGAACATGGAGGTCCTCGCCGATCAGGTACCGGGCGAGCAAGACCGAGAGGCCCATCGCGAGCGGGAAGGCTGCCGCGGCCGGGAAACGGCAGAACAGGGCCGAACCCAGCCCCAGGACGAGGAAGTAGATCACCAGCGGATAGACCCCCTGCCGCCGGCTCGCCAGGGGAGGTAGGCCGACCGCTTCGCCTTCGGCTGCCTTCATCAACTTCCGGAACCCTTCCCGGATGCCGCCGGCGATGTCCCCTTCCCGGAACCGAGGAGCCATCACCCGTCCGATGATGTCGCCAGCCAGCCCGTCCGGAACGGCTCCCTCCAGTCCGTATCCCACCTCGATCCGGATCTTCCGATCGTCCAGGGCCACGACCATCAGCAGTCCGTCGTCCCGATCCGCCGTGCCGAGGGCCCAGCTCTCGGCCGTCCGGAGCGAGAACGCCTCGATCGATTCCCCGTCCAGGCTGGGGATGATCAGCAGGACGAAGGTGTGGCCCGTATCGGACTGATACTGCTCGAGCATCGAATCGAGGCGGGCTGCCTCGGATGGTATCAGGACTCCGGTCCGATCGTTGATCCGCCCCTTCAACTGCGGGACCGACGGCTCCGACGCTCGGGCGGAAGTCGCGCCGGCCAGGGCCAGGACCAACGTCAGAAGCGCCGCCAGCAGCAACGTCCCGCTTGCGGGGACAGCTGCCCACGAAAGCCTCCGCCAAACCGGAACGCGAATCAATTCAGACATGGACCACCTCGTCGGGGAGCTCGTTCACGTCGTCCTCCCGTCGAGGGAATGCGGCACCCAGCTCCTGGCCCAGCTCGTCGATCACCTGGCAGATCGCATCGGTTCCGCGTCCTGCCTGGATGCCCGCCGTGATGCGGTCGACCTTGCCTCTCCAACCGTCGATGCCGACCCGTTCGTGGATGCCTCGGTCGCCCAGGATGACCACCTGCCGCTCCAGGCACGAGATCAGGATCAGCACGCCCGAACGTTCCCGGGTCTCCGAGACTCCCTGCTCCATGAACTGAAGCGACGCCTGCCGCTCGGCGGCCCGCCGCTGTACTGGTATCGGCACGAAGGCGGCGCAGACCGGGGGATGAGCGCTGACGGACCAGAACATCCAGACCAGAGGGATCTGGCCGACCAGTATCCAGGCCGCGTCAAGCCAGGGCAGGAACTGGTAGGCCAGCAAGGCCAGCACGACTGTGGCCGTTCCGGCGGCCAGGGCGCGCCATCCGGCGTAGCTGTCGCTCGACCCGGCGACGACGGCGACGATCTCGCCGGCGGTCTTCTCCTCGGCGGCCTTCACCGCCTGCTGGATTCGCGTCAGATCGTCGTCACCGAAGATGGGCTTCACACCACATGGGTACAACAGGGCTGACGGGGGGAACAAGGGTGGGGAACCGGTGGGCGTGCACCACCGCCTTCCACCGGCTTCGGCGGAAGGCCCGCTGGGCCTTCAGGACCGCAGGGACCCGGTCCTTCGCCAGGCGCGACTCAGGGGATCAGCACTCCATCCAGATCGGGATTTGAGCCGTCGAGCTTCCAGATCCAGGCATCGAGGAAGTAGTGGAGGATCTGCGGCAAGGAGAGGACAGCCACGATGAGGGCCGTCGATTCATCCGTGATCTCTGGCAGCGTCCATGACGTGAGGCCCGGAAGGTACTCTCCCCAGACCATGGCATCCCAGAGGGTCTCCTCGAAGAAGGCCAGCAAGAATATGGGGACGAAGAAAGGAACCCACGTTGTTGCCGAGAACACTCGTACCAGAAGGGTCTCTTGCACGCCCACTGGCTCGTGGCCCCGCCACTTGTGCCGGCCGCAGTGAAGTATCAAGATCAGGAACGGGATTCCGTGGAACAGGTTCAGGAAGGCTGCCGAGATGAGAGGGTGCTCGAACCACCAGATCCCCACGAGCCACGTGAACCAGTGACCGGCCATCACCAGGTTCTTGGCCGGGTTGAACCAGTGGCTCGTTCGATACACGTAGATCTGACGCGCGATGTAGGCCAGCGCCGTGGCTCCGTAGATCGCAACGATGTCGCCCTCCAGGGCCGGGTCGATCTGAAAGATGAACTTCTCACCGGCGTTGAACCAGTCGAACATCCTCGTCGGTGATGCGTGCCACCACAGAACCGGTCCCAGGGCCCCTGCCCAGACAGCCCACTTGTCGAGGTGATAGTCGACGGAACTCGTTTCGTTCCCACGAATGCGGTACAGGGACACGAAGCCGTAGTTCTGCTTGATGAAGTGGAAGATCGCAATGTAGGCGAGGAGGGTCCAGAAGAGTGAGGCCGATACCAGGTGCAGCCGGTAGGAGAGATAGACGCAGACCGGGATCGGCAGCAGGTAGAGCCAGGGACGGCGGTGGAATTCCCCGGGATCGAAGTAGGTCCTGTAGACCGTGGCCCAGACGTGAGCGACATCGAATGCAATGATCACTCCGATGAATGCCCACAGCGGAATGGCATGTTCGGAGGGAATGGAGAGACTGCCGAGGGAGAGAACAGCCAGACCGATCGGGACCAGGAACATGGCCAGGTCCGTGCGCCTGGAGAGTATCCATAACCGGGAATGTCGATCCGTCATTCAGTCCAGCCCCTCATCGAACCGGGCGAGCCTCCATCCGACTCCAGCTCGTTTCCGTCCGGAAACTCCCAATCCGTTCGGCCCGAGCCTGTCGAGGGCCAGTGTTGGAGCGGCAGAGACCCCTCTCCTGAGCTTGCCGAAGGGGCAGGCGATATGGCCGCCTGCTCCGCTCATCCCCTTCGGCGTGGCTCAGGACATGCTTCGACAGATGGCTACAAAGAAACAGCTGCCGTCTAATCGGGTGCCTGTCCCGCAAGGGGCAGCCAAAGGTGAGGATCACGGAGTTCACGGAGAACACAGAGGATTCGGGGTGGAAAAGAACCTCCGTGATCTTTGTGAACTCTGTGTTCTCTGTGTAACTTCCCGTTTCATCCATATTGGGACGGCGGGGCGCCGGTGAGTGACTCAGGACGAACGGGGCAGGAAGACCCGGCCATTCAGTCGTCCTGGATGCGGGCATCCATAGTGGGGCGAGCGGGCTTCCGGATGGAAACCAGCCCGTGGCGGTGCTCAGTAGCGCAGTCCTTTCAGGACGGTGCAGCGGAGGGACTCCGATGCTGGCGGAAGGCCCGTGATCCGCTCAAAATTGAACGAACGATTCGTCAGGTGGGAAACGACCTGGAACAGGTCGCGCTCCGTGGTGGTGTGTAGCTCCATCAACTCCCTCAATCCTGCCTCGTCTTGCCCTGTCTCCAGGGGAAGCGGCAGGGCCATCGCTCGCGACAGATTGCGGCGCTGGCTCACCAGCTCGGAGAAGAATGTCTGATAGGCGGCTGCTCGATCGGGCCTGCGGAAACAGCGACCGACCATCCAGGCCGCTGCTGTGCCCGAGAAGACGGCCAGCACCACTCCCAGGGAGAAGATGGGATCGATGAATCCTCCAGCATCGCCGACCACGAAGTATCCGGGCCCGGCGTGGGAGCTGACACGGAACGAGTAATCGTAGAGCGCGCGGACGCTGCCGGGAATGTAATCGGCTTCCTCCAGCAGGTCCTTCAGATAGGGCAAGCTGTGACAGTGCTCCAGGAAGAACCGTTCCTTATGCGACCCACTCAGCTCGGACTTCTTTACGCTGGACATGGGGAGAACGAGGCCGACGCTCGTGCTCGAACGCATCGGAATGTGCCACGACCATCCCGTCGGTCCAATCGACGAAACAAACGTGGTGGGCCGAACCTGGCGAAGGCTCTCCATCGGATGGACCTCTCCTCCGTCCGCCACGTACTTACCGCCCTGGAAGTAGCCCCATACGGACAGGAAACGGAAATCATCGTCCGGTCGCCTCATGTTCTTCGCTCTGGCGATGCAGGAGGCCCGGCCGCTCGCATCGATTATGTACCGGGCCGACAGGGAACCGGATACCTCCTCCGACAGAGAGTGATACCTCAGCTCCCCGCCCTGGTCGTCGAGGCGAGCGACGGAGTTGACGGCCACCTCCTCGAAGATCCGAGCGCCTGCACCACGAGCATGCTCCAGGAGGATCTTGTCGAACCTGTCCCGCTCGACGTGAAGCCCGGGACGGTCGAATCCGAAATCTCCGAACGTCATCTGTCGGAGACAGCCATCCCAGGCCACCGTCCCTCCCGATTTCTTGATGAATCCTTCTTCCTCGATCGCATCGGAGATTCCTATCCTGTCCGCGTACTTCCAGAAGTGAGGGATCACGCTCTCGCCGACCATGTTTCGAGGGTGGCGGGCCTTCTCGAGAAGGACCACATCACGACCTTGTCGCGCCAGCATGGCGGCCGCCGAGCTACCCGCCGGACCGCCCCCGATGATCGCCACGTCGCAGGTCTTGGGAATCATGAGACAGAACCTCCCTCTTCCGCGGCCGAGAACGCCGGGTCAATCTCCGCCGTGGCCAGCTGCCGGTGGACCAGCTCGGCAATTCGCCTCGGAGTTTCGAAATTTGCCGGAATGAGCAACCCAGAATCGAGCAACACGTCGTATTCGTCTTCGAGGAATGCCACCAGCTGGATGAAGCCCATGGAGTCCATCAGGTCGGCCGTGAACAAGTTCGTGTCCACATCGATCTCGGTCACCGTTTTCCCGGATTCTTCCCGGATCCAGTCAACGATCTGTTCAAGTCTTCTGTCCGCCTTCGAGGCCATGGCCATGGACCGCCTCCCCCCGGGGGGCTTCCCCGGAACCAGGTGAACTCCGTTTGGATGATCAGAAGCCCATCCTCTGTAGGGCGACTCACAAGGTGCGCCCTCGGGAGGGAACCATGGCAGACGAAGGGGGTGCAGGGCTGTGATGCGGAGCACTGAATCGGCTGTGACGCAGGAGGCAACGGGGTGAATCGCTAATGGTGCAGAGGTCACAGCATCCGTGCGAGCTGCGTGAAATAGTGGTGCTGGCTGGAGGAAACGATCGGGCCAGCGCGGACAGTCCGGCAGAACACTCGGCGTCTCTTCCAGTCGTGCCAGGGGATCTTGCGGTCCTTGCGAGGGGATTCGGCCCCGGAATTGCGGCAGTGTAGATGACGTCACCGTTCGTGCGATCAGGATCAGCAGCCTCAGTTGTGACCAGCCACACAATGATCGGTACGCGGGCGTATTCTTTGAGCATCTTCCACACAGATACCCGGGGGGACCGTAGCCAGAGTGTTCTTCAGACCCATGGTTAGATGGAAGCTGGTGGCAGGTCTCGCAACGCTGCTCGTCCTTGCGGGAGCGATCGCATGGTCATGGTTGCGCCATCCGGAAACCACAGCCGCAATGAGGGGCCGGGAGGTCGCTCGGCGGCTGGGCTGCTTCGCCTGTCACGGTCCAGATGGACTTGGAGGCGTCGCCGCTCCCGGCGGGGCTGGAGCAAACATGCCGGGGTGGGGCGGAGCTGCGGCGGCAATGTACATGAAGAGCGAAGAGCAGATCCGGGAGTGGATTCTGTACGGAGCACCGAGGAGTGGGTCGAGAGATGGCACGGCATGGACAACCGATGGCCTCGTCGAAATGCCGGCCTACCACGATCTCCTTTCGAACCGGGACCTGGACGATCTTGTGGCCTACTTCCTGGCGGTCTCGGGCTGGGCGCCGGAGATCCCCGACGGCCCCTTCGAGGGCCGGCGAGTCGCGACTCGCATTGGCTGCTTCGGCTGTCACGGTCCATCGGGAATGGGGGGCGTGCCAAATCCTGGGAGCTTCAAGGGACACATCTCGCCCTGGGACGGAGAGGAATTCCGTGAACTGGTTCGGAGCGACGCGGAGCTTCGGGAGTGGATTCTGGACGGGTCCATCGCCCGGCTGAGGGACAATCCGCTTGCACGGTACTTCCTTGACGGCCAGAAGACCCAGATGCCGGCTTATCGCGGTCACATCTCCAACGAGGAGCTGAACCTGATGGTCCAGTACGTCGGCTGGTTGAGGCGATGATGACTCGCATGGTCCTGGTCTTCATCATCGTGGCCCTGACGTCACTGCTGATCTCGCCCCCATCGAGTGCTTCGAAGCCGGCCGAGCCGGTCTACAGATCACCGATCCATATCAGCCTCTCTCCTGACGGAGCGACCGCCTACGTCGTCAATCAGGGCTCGGACTCCGTGTCGATCCTCGACGTGCGAAGCCGTCGAGTGATCGGGGAGATCCCGGTCGGGTCCTATCCGGCCCACGCTGCTGTCTCCGCCGACGGTCTGAGACTCCATGTGAGTAGCCAGTATGGCGCCAGCGTGGAAATCGTGGACCTGCAGAGCAGGACCGTCGCTCGATATATCCCGACCGACTTCGGTCCACAGGGAGTGTGCCTCTCGGAGGATGGAGCCACCCTCTACACCGCCAACTCCGTATCCGGCACGGTCTCGTTTCTGGATCTGAAGACCGGCCGGAGCGCCTTCACTGTTCCCGTGGGGCGTGACCCACGATACGTGGCTCGAACCCCTGACAGCTCTCGACTGATCGTGACCAACGGCCTGTCCCGCAGCGTCTCCATTATCAATCCGGCCCACGGCACGGTCGTCGAGACACGGGAGCTGGGCAGGGCCTCCCTCCTGCGGCAGGTAGTCTGTTCATCCGATGGCCGGTGGGCCTTCGTGGCGCACCTGGTTTCCCACGATGAAACGGCGACGTTGCAGATGGAGCGCGGGTGGATTCATTCCAACGGCATCTCGATCCTCGATCTTCAAGAGCCGGGTCACTACGTGACACTTCTGCTCGACCGTCTTCTCCGGGGAGCTGCCAACCCTTGGGGGCTGGCGCTCTCCGTCGACGGTCGACGACTGTATGTCTCACTTGCCGGTGCCCACGAGGTGGCGATCGTGGATGTGCCAGCAGCGCTCCGCCTGGTGAGTGAAACCGGGCCCGAGCAGGTCACCCCACTCTCGAAGGACGTGGAGATCGTGGAGCGGCGAGGAATTGCCCGGCGATTCGAGTCAGGCGGGCTCGGCCCTCGCAGCCTCGCGCTGAGCGAAGCGACGGGGGATCTGCTGGTAGCGAACTACTTCAGCGATGAAGTCTCCTTCCTGGATCCGGAGTCCGGTGAGATCCGGGCCGTCCTTCCCCTCGGCGCTCCCCAGGAGATGACGCTGTGGCGAAAGGGACAGCTGCTCTTCAATGACGCGCGGCTCTGCTACCAGGGCTGGTACAGCTGCGCCAGCTGTCACCAGGAAGATGCCACGGTTGATGGCCTCAACTGGGACCTCCCGAACGATGGGCTGGGAAACTCGAAGAACGCGAAGTCACTTCTCGATGTCCACGACTCGCCGCCAGCCATGTGGGGCGCCGTTCGAGCTGACATGGACGCAGCCGTGCAGGCGGGTCAGCGGTTCCTCGGGTCCATTCCGGTTCCCGAGAATCATCGGGCACTCCTTGCGTTCTTGGGCAATCCCAAGCGCGCGCCGAATCCCTATCGCTCCCGGGCTCCGGAGACCGTGGCACGAGGCCGGCAGGTCTTCGAGCGGGCTCGTTGTGGGGCCTGTCACCCTGCACCGGTCTACACGGACATGAAAAAGCATGACGTGGGTCTGGCGGCCAAAACGGACTTGAGGTCCCGGCTGGACACACCGTCGCTCCGCGGCTGCTACAAGACGGCTCCCTACTTGCACGACGGCCGAGCCGAGTCGCTCCGAGAGATCTTCAGGTCGCACAATCCAGAGGATCGGCACGGCCGAACGTCGGGCCTGTCGAACAATGAACTCGAGGACCTGCTCGAGTTTCTGAGGAGTCTCTGATGCGCTGGCTGGTCATACTCCTGGGACTCACGGTCGTTTCGCTGTCGGCGCTGGCCCGAGAGACTCCTCCGGAGAGCGTCCGGGCGGCTCCACCGGAGGACCCAGCCGCCCTGGGGACGGCGCCGTCCCATTTCGGTAAGCTCACCAGCAGCCGCTGGGCCTACGGCGGGCGCCACGAGCGGCGAAACCTGACTCCCGTGGCCAATCCGAATCGGGCCCCGGAGCCACAGCCCCGCCGCGATCACCCCTACGATGTCGCCGTCTCTGCCGATGGGACGAAGGTCTACATCGGCCTGCTCGGATCCGAACTGGAACCGGGAAGTGAGGTCGCCGTGTACGACGTGGCCACCGACGAGATCGTCAAGCGCATCGTCCTGAAGATGGCGGCAGAAAAGGGAGCCGCCGGCTCTGGTCCCGGCAGACTGACACTCCATCCGAGCGGGTACGCGCTGGTCGTGACGAATCGATTCTCCAACTTCGCCACTGTGATCGACACGCGAACCGATCAGGTCACATCGGAGATTCCCCTCGACTTCTACTGCCAGGACATCGCCTTCACAGGGAAGGGCCAGCGAGCCTACGTGGCCAACCGGTACCTCGACCAGGTGTTCGTCGTGGACGTCAAGGCTGGGGCCAGGTCACTGGAGGCGACCATGAGTGTGCAAGGAGGACTGGACGACCGGTCATTCTACAGGGAGGTTCATCCGGCGCTGGTCCGTGGCTGCGGCACGGCCGGCTGTCACGACAGGAGTCGGGGTGGATTCGTCGCAGGCCCCGACGGCCGCGACAGTTTTCTCTCCGCCCTCGGCCACGTGCGACCCGGAAACTCGGCCGGGAGCCGCCTGATCCGGGCTGCGGTACGCACGGCCAATGGCGGGTACGGTGACCGGAAGCCTCTGTATCTGAGTCACGCCGATGGGACGGTGGTCTTTCCGGATCCGGCGAACGATTCAGACTACCGGACAATCGCCCGGTGGATCGATGGGGCCTCCGAAGGTCCGGGAATTCCGGTGGGCAATCGGCGCAGCAAGCCGAAGGTCTGTGTGCTCAGCACCGATGAGCGTTACCTGTTCGTGGGAAACACGGGGACGCAGGACATCTCCATCGTGGACACGAAGACGCTGCGAGAGGTCGGCGGGATTTACATACAGAACGCTGTCGACGACCTGAAGGTGCACCACTCCCGCGAGACCGGTCGTGACTATCTGATCGTGGCGACCCGAGGCGTTGGCTTCGGTGTCCCGGCGGAACGGGACCCCCACGGGGGAGAGAGCTGGGATGTCCGCAATCCGGCAGCCCACTTCTCCGTCTGGCGTGACACGATCACGGGCAGCATCCTGCCACGATCGGAACAGGAGATCCTGGGGCCATTCGATGCAGTCGATGGGACAGGGGAGATCGGTTTCAGGGACATGCAGAACGACATCGTCTTCATTGACCTCTCCCGTCTGGACATCCCGAGCGCCCTGGCCAGTAACGGGCTCCGGTACCTGCTGGAGCCAAACCGCTACGAGGCGCACCGAGGCTGGGTACGCTACACATCCGACACTGCGGAGTCCACCCGAGGGGACATCAAGGGCGACATCCCGCCGGACCTGATGCGTGTCGTGGGGGCAACGCCGGAACAGATGGCCATCGTGAAGGATCGTCTCTACGTGACCATGCTCGGGAGCAACCAGGTCCAGGAGTGGCGGATCGACGTCGGAGCCCGGGAGCCGAGCGACTATCTCGTTCCGGTCCGGGTGGTCGACACCGGGCTGCAGCCCATGGGGATCGCCGCTGCGCCGGACGGGACGGTCTATGTGGCCAACTTCCTCGGAGGAACAGTCTCTGTGATTGACGCCAAGTCGGGTGCGTCACGAGAGGTAATCGTGGACCCTTCGGTGGAGCGTCTGCCCGTGCCGGCAACGAATGCCGAACGAGGGGAGATCTTCGTCCGGGGCGCCGCCTTCTCGTCTGACGGCGATCTCTCCTGCTTTCATTGCCATCGGGACGACATGAACGATGGACGTGCCTGGGGCACTCACCAGGTGATGGCCCAGGAGTATCTGTCCGGGGCCGGAGAGGATTCCCGTCGCGCCATAGGCGCCACCATGGGTGTCCCCCAGCTTCGAGGGCTCAACGACATCCAGCCCCTCTACTTCGAGGGTACATTCACGGTGTTCGAACAGCCACGGGAAGCGATGATCGAGCAGGCGCCGATCGACGACTTCCTGGGTTCGACTCCGGCCGGAGACTTCACCACCCTCGAGGCGCACGTCATGCGGCACGGAGCCGGAGATTTGACGCTCCCTGCTATTCAGCCAGGCGTGCTCGCGAGTCTGGAAGAACGTCGAGATGAGCTGTTCCGCCGTGAGTCGATACGTTACTTCGGCAAGGCCTACAGCCTGCTGGATGTCCAGCGCTTCGCCGGTGAGTGGCAGGCCAGCGAGCCGCGCCTCCTGCCGAACCCCTTCGACCAGACCAGCCGATCCGTGTTGCGAGGCAAGGTGCTGTTCGAGGACCCGCAGGTCGGCTGTGTTTCGTGCCATCCCGCTCCTCACTTTGCCAAGAAGGACCTCCGGGACAACCGGCAGCAGGCCTTCGCGCCCCAGGTGACATTCACTGCCCGGGACGGCTCGTCGACCCTGATCGGAATGTACCGCCTGGACAGCATTAACGGAGTGCAGCGGGACCTGGAACCGTGGGATGTGGGGCGGGTGGAGGAGGTTCAGGGGCACTTCACGTCATTCCAGCTCCGGGGGATCTGGGATCGTCCGCCATCCTTCCTGCATAACGGAATGGCCCGGACTCTGCACGAGGTCGTCGCCACACCCGGTCATCCAGGACTCGGGAAATACAAGTACGAGCCGCTCATCGGCGGTGTCCCCGAGCGACCGGGCCGTCGAGAGGTGGGCTTCAACATGACCTGGCTCTTCAAGAAGCGCTCGGACAGAACGAAGCTCCACATGAAGTCCGGGGCCCGGCTGGGTTTCGATACCCACGGCGGCACATCACACCTGACGGCACAACAGGTCGACGACTTGGTCGACTTCCTGGACTCCATCGAATGACAACACGACTGACACAGGGTCTGATCGGTGCCGTGGCAGTGACCGTGATCGGCTATCTGGTGATCTCCGGTAACTCGGCACCGGAGGCTTCCAGCTCGACAGTCGAGGAGATCCTCCACGGCCGGGACGGATCGATCATGGTGGTCGTTCCGGCGGCCAGGATCAGCACTGGCGATCACGAAACGCACCCGGACCTCCCGGCGGAACAGCTGGGCGACAAACCTCTCAAGCCTTACGAGGTCTTCACGGTCCGAGCAGAGCCCGGCTGGAGGCCGGGAAGCGAACCGGCGAGGACCATCGACGTCCCGGCCTTCGCCATCGACCGGTACGAGGTCAGCAACGGCCAGTACCGGAAGTTCCTCGACTGGATCACACGAACCGGTGACCACCGGTCATGCCATCCCGATGAGGCGAAGTCGAAGGACCACACCCCCAGGTACTGGAAGGAGTTCAATCCGTTGCTGAGGGACCGGCGCTACGGGCAGACCACACCCTTCGGCTCCGAGACGTTCACGGGGAACTCGAATCCCGTGGTGGGAGTGGACTGGTTCGACGCCTTCGCCTACGCAGAGTGGGCGGGAAAGCGCCTCCCGGCGGAAGCGGAGTGGGAGCTGGCCGCCCGGGGTACTGATGGACGCCGGTGGCCCTGGGGAAGCGAGTGGCAGTGGGGGAAGGCGAACACGGGAGGAGAGAAGCGAGGTCTGGACACTGTTCCGAAGGGCAAGGAGAGAGATGGCTACATCTACTCTGCCCCCGTGGGCACCTACCCGGACGGAAGGAGCCCCTTCGGCTGTGACGATATGGCGGGAAACGTCGCCGAGTGGAGCCTGGAGCGAGCCGTCAGGGGCGGCAGTTCCCGAAGCTCTCCGAGTTCAGTTCGCTGCTCCGTCCGTTCGGTCCGTGAACCAGAGTTCCGGACGTTCACGCTGGGATTCCGCTGCGCCAGGGATCTATGAGCACTGCATCCTGTCATCCATCGGCTCGAGAGCGCACGCCATCTGCGGTCAGATCGGGTTATGACAGAGCGCGTCAAAGTCGGACCAGCAATGGCGACTGAGGTCACCGCATCTGGAGCTGGCAGAGCGATAGACTGACGATGAATCCAGAATCCGGGCTCAGGTAACCCTCTCTCATGGCCTGCGGGAGCATGACTCCGACAGGCCGCGGAGCGACCCATCCCCAGGAGGTTGGACATGGACAGAGACTCCAGTGCGAGAACCGGTGGCGGCGTGATAGTGGGAGTGCTGGCGGCCTGGACCCTCTTCGAGTTGCTGAGCGGAGGCAAGATCTGGCATGGGTTCAGCACCGGAGGCCTCGATCAACACGTACTCCTGGGCCACGTGATCTTCGGGTTCCTGGTCATGCTGCCCGCAGTGCTGGCCGCCGGCCGGGCGGCAACAGCCGGGAGGCGTCAACACGGCAGGCTGGTGGAAGGCCTCCTTGGGCTGGCCGTGCTCAGTGCCGGTGCATCTGGCTGCTGGCTTTTCGTCAAGGGCTCCTCCGTGATGCCGACTCTGGGGCGGGACTCTCACCTGGTGACGGGGATAGGCTGCGTGCTGCTGCTGACGCTGGTCGCCATCGGCCCTCGTGGCCAGAACCTCCGCTTGGCCGGGGCCCGGTCGGGCCTCGCCTGGATCGTGCCTGTGGTGGCACTGGCGGTCCCCTTCGGAACCGTCGGCGTCACCCTCTCGGTCTGGCCCGAGGAGTCCATGGAGATTCCGTTCCCTGAGAAGTACTTTCGCCCAAGCGGACCCTTCCTTCCGGCCCGTACTCTGACCTCTCATGGTGGAGCCGTGAAGATCGAGGCGCTGGCAAACTCGCACCGCTGCGGCAAGTGCCACACCGGCATTTACGAGCAATGGAAGTCCAGCCTTCACCGCCAGTCCACTGTCTCCAAGTGGTATCAGGCCGGGCTCAAGGCGCGTATGGAGACTGCCATGGCCAGCGGCCCCGCGGGCGCCCGGTTCTGTGGCGCTTGCCACGAACCGATCGTGACTCTGTCGGGAAACATGGACAAACGTGGTCTCGGCCCGCAGTACCCGCCGAACCTGGACCAGGGCATCAGCTGCACCCACTGTCACCGGATGACAGGGATTCGTGACACCTACGGCAATGGCAGCTACATCTACTCCGCTCACCGGCCCTACCTCTTCGAGAACTCCGACAGCCCGCTGCTCGCTTCCCTGGGACGGGGGCTCCTTCGCTCCAAGCCCGATGTTCACGCTCGGGACCTGATGCAGCCCTTCTACAGCACCTCGGAGTCCTGTGCTACCTGTCATCAGATCTTCATGAAGACCATGTACGGAAAGCTGTTCGAGATTCAGAACGACTACAACTCCTGGAAAGCCAGCAGCTACAGCAAGGACGGCCCCAACAAGGCGATGAAGAACTGTCAGCATTGCCACATGCCTCTCGTCGAAGCGGAGGACCCGGCCTCGATCGGTGGCAAGGTCCACAGTCATCGCTTCGTCGGCGCCAACACGGCCGTTCCATTTCAGGAGAACAACCCGGACCAGCTGGCCCGAACCGAGGAGTTCCTCAAGCAGGCCTGCTACCTCAACGTCCAGGGACCCGAGAACATCGATGCCGGGGAGGAAGCTGAATTCCAGGTAGTGGTCACCAATGCAAACGTGGGACACTCCTTCCCGGGAGGAGCGACGGACATGGTGAATGCCTGGATCGAGGCCATCGCCACCGACGGTGACGGCAATCAGATCTTCGCCAGCGGCCTGGTAGATCCCGACACCCTTTACGTCGATCCCGAATCCCACCAGTATCGGACCTACCCTATCGATATCTACGGCAAGCACCTCTTCACGCGAGCCGTATGGAACATTCATGAAGTGACAGAGAGCCGCCTCATCCAGCCCAACGAGTCCGACGTCGCCCGGTTCCGTGTTCCCATAACTCCGGGGACAAAGGGGCCGATCGAGTTCCGGGCAAGGCTCCGGTTCCGCCGATCCAGCCAGCGGTTCACCGACGCCGTCTTCCCGAACACGAAGATGGTCTTGCCCATCACGGACATGGCCAGCGACTCCCTGCAGGTCTCCCTGGGCCCAGGAGACGAGCCGGGAGCCTCTTCAACAACCCAGGGCGACGCGAACTGAGGCGTCATCTGGCCCCGGTGAGGCCAGATCCACTAGGGCTTCGGTCCTGACGGCACAGTCGTCTTGCGGAAGACCTCGGATCAGCCGGCCCTACGGCCGGGTCAGGGCGTGATGGCTGCGATGCGGTTGATCCTGTCGACGAGAGCGGCGAACTCTTCCATGTTCAGACTCTGATCTCCGTCACACCAGGCGTGGGTGGGATCGAAGTGCACCTCCACCAGCAGACCGTCGGCACCGGAGGCGATGGCGGCCGCCGCCAGTGGGAGGACGTACTTCCGGAGCCCGGCTGGATGGCTCGGATCGGCGATGACCGGCAGGCCGGACCGATCCTTGAGAATCGGGATGGCACCCACGTCGAGGGTGAATCGAGTCGACTGTTCGAAGGTCCGGATGCCTCGTTCGCAGAGGATCAGCCCGGGTGACTCGTGCCCCGCCGCCAGGCGGCCCAGCTGGATGTATTCCGCTGCCTCGAGGAACTCGTCGACCGTGGCGCCGAATCCTCGCTTCAACAGAACCGGCTTGCCCGCATCATGCCGCCCCGCCTTGTACAGGAGCGGGAAGTTGAACATGTTTCGGGAGCCGATCTGAACCACGTCGGCATGACTGGCCACCAGATCCAGTTCGGTGGTGTCCAGCACCTCCGTGACCACCGGAAGTCCCGTCAGATCCCTGGCTGCCGTGAGAGCGCGGAGACCCGCCTCGCCCAGCCCTCCGAAGGAGTAGGGTGAAGTCCTGGGCTTGAAGGCTCCACCTCGCAAGGCCAGGGCGCCGGCGTCCTTCACGGTCGCGGCGATCCGACAGACCTGTTCCACACTCTCCACGCTGCAGGGACCGGCGATTACCACGGGCTGTCCACCGCCTATCCGTGCGCCGTTGGGGAGCGTCACGGTCCTGTCAGCATCCGGGTTGACGCAGTCGATGAGGTACTGGCCCGGCGGCAGCTGCACGATCTTCCGTACTCCCTCTCGCGCCGAGAGTTGCCGCAGGAGAGCCGGGTCGGGCGTGGACTCAGTCCTGCAAGTGACGACGCCGGACTGGTGTACACGAACTCTCCGATCCCCTTCGAGAGACAGCCCCAGGGCTCCCAGAAGCTGCTCCAGGGACCGGGGGGCAGCGGACTCATCGAACAGGACGACCAGGCGGGTCACTCCATTGGGAATCATACGGGTTTCCTCATTTCCTAAGTGCAATGCCGGTGAGATAATATGGATTTTGTTGTAGTGGGGCTCAGCCCCACACCCCGTTGGGGGAGCCACCTCCCCCAAACCCCCAATTGGTCTGGTGGGACTGAGAGTGCTGATGAACACTTGAATGACATACGAAAGCTTGACCTGTTCATCCGGGTCCAGGGGCCAATGGCCCCTGGCGGGAGTTCGAGGGCAGTGCCCTCGTTTTCAAACATTTCCTCCACTAATTCATGGGTATTGGGCCTAGCCTCTCGCGCCGCGGACGTAGGCTGCGGTCAGTTCGCACTTTGGTGATTCGAAGAAGTCCCGGCAGCGGGAGTGTTCCGCCAGATGGCCGGCGCCATCCTTCACCCAGAAAAGGGCCACGTGGTCCGCGATGCGGCGTGCTTGAGCCAGGTTGTGAGTCACGATGACCAGCGTGTAAGTCTCGCGTAAACGATGAATCAGGTCTTCCACTACGCCGCTGGATATGGGGTCCAGGGCGCTGCAGGGTTCGTCCAGAAGGAGTACCTCGGGTCTCAGGACCAGGGCCCTGGCGATGCAGAGACGCTGCTGCTGCCCCCCGGACAACCGCAGAGCTGGCGTGTCCAGACGCGCGTGCACCTCATCCCAGAGTCCCACGGCTCGCAGGACCTCTTCCATGCGTGACTGAACTTCATGACGGTCAGAAACAGCGTGCTCCCTCAGGGGGAGCTCCAGGTTCCGCCGAATTGTCAGAGGAAAAGGATTCGGTTTCTGGAAGATCATCCCCACTCGTCGCCGCAGGGACGTGAGGTCGATCTCTGTCCCGACAAGTTCCTCTCCCACCAAGGTGGCGCTGCCGGTGACGTGGCAATCGGTAAACAGATCGGTCAACCGGTTCAGACAGGCGAGGAAGCTGGATTTGCCGCAGCCTGAAGGCCCCACAATGGCGGTGATCTCTCCCTGCCGAATAGGGAGCGTGATGTCTCGGAACGCCACATGTGGGCCGTATCGTAGCGTGAGTTTCCTGGTCTCGACATGAATCCGGGGCAGGATTCGCGGCGGCCGCCGGCGCTCGGCATTCGACTGCAGCGCAAGAGTCTCGGGCATTCTTTGCTTTGCGTTTCTCATGTCCGTATCCGCCTCCGTAGCCAGACATTGGCCATGAGAGAGGCCGTGAGGTTGATGCCAATGAGAAGCGCCACGAGTACGAGGGCTGATGCGTGGGAGTTGCCGTCCCCGCCAGGGACGTTCATCGACAGGTCGTAGATGTGCACCGAGAGAGTTCTGCCGGAGTCGAAGATGCTGGTGGGCCATCGGCTCACGTAGCCACTGGTGAAGAGCAGAGCTGCCGTTTCGGCCAGAGCGCGACCGATGCCGAGCACGAGTCCCACCAGCAACCCTGGAGTGGCGGCCGGCAGCAGCAGGTGCACCAGGGTTGAAGTACGGGACATTCCGAGGGCCGCAGCCGCGTGGCGGTACTCAACCGGAACCGATCGCAGCCCCTCCTCTGTAGAGCGAATCACGAGTGGCAGTGCCATGCAGGCCAGGGTCAGTCCGCCGGAGGCGATCGAGAACCCCATTCCGAGAGCCCGGCAGAAGAGGGCATTGCCAAAGAGGCCGAACACGATGGAGGGAATACCGGCCAGGACGTCCAGGCTCGCACGGATCAGCCGCGTCGCTCTCCGGCCCTCGGAGCCATACTCGGATAGAGCCACTGCGGCGCCCACGCCTATGGGAACGGCCACGGTCATGCAAACGCCGAGGATCAGGACCGTCGAGACAAGGATGGGAGCGATCCCTCCCTGGCGCCCAGCGTCGATAGGGGAGCCCAAGAGGAAATTCAGGTCCACTCGCCGGAACCCATGTCCCATTACGTCGAATAGTATCCAGCCAGCAATAGCGAGCACCATGAAGGCGGAGCACCAGCAAGCCAGCTCCAGGAGGCGATCCGTTCGAGACTCACGCATCGATTCCCTCCGGAGAGAGGACTTCGGCCAAGGCGACAAGCCCTGTTACGATCAAGGCCAGCAGCAGTCCCGTCGCGAAGAGCGACGAACGGTGAAGGTCCATGGCATAGGCCATCTCCAGGGCTATGTTGGCCGTGAGGGTCCTCACGGGGTCGAGGAGGCTTTCGGGAGTGCGTACCACGTTGCCGCAGACCATCAGGGCGGCCATGGTCTCGCCCAGGGCTCGTGCCGTGGCCAGCAGGACCGCCGTGAAGATCCCGGAGCTGGCCGCCGGAAGGATGACCCCCCGCAAGGCTCCCCAGCGCGTCATCCCCAGCGCGGCTGCCCCCCTCGAGTAATCGGCGGGGACGCTCTCCAGGGCGGCGTCCACCAGCAGGGCGATGGTCGGCAGAACCATGATTGCCACCACCAAGATCCCCGCGAGTACGCTCGCTCCGGGTGGACGAATGCGGGCGATGAGCGGCACGAGTACGACCAGCCCCCAGAAGCCATAGACGACGGAGGGGAGCCCCGCCAGGAGTTCCAGAATCCGCCGAAGGAGCTTGCCCAGCGGGCGGGGAGCGTAGCAGCGGCAGAACAGCGCCGACAGGAGGCCGATCGGTGTCGCCAACAGGAGCGCCCCAGCCGTGACGGTGAGAGTGCCTGCAATCATGGGCCAGAGGCCAAACTGCCCGCTCGTCGGTCGCCACGCACTGTCGGTCAGCAGGCGGCCCGCACCCGTCGTTCGCAGGAGAGGAAGCGACTCATGCACGAGATACAGGATGACGAGCAAGAGCAGCGTGCCGGCCAGGATCGCGCAGCCCTTCACGAGGACACCCAGCAGTTGATCCGTCTTTCGATTTCGGTTCACTCTCAGGGCCGTATCGGCACGAAGGCCAGTCCCGCCACCAGGTCGGCCACCTCGGCAGAGCGGGCGAAGTCGATGAAGCTCTTCGCCAGTCCTTCCGGGGGAAGGCTACTGACGAGGTTCAACCGGCGCGACAGAGGGAAACGGCCCTGTTGCAGACTCGATACGGAGGCCTCCACTCCCCCCATCGGCAGCAACCTGATGGAGACACCTCGAGCGGCATCGGTCTCCGCCGTTCCGATGGAGACATAGCCCAGGGCTCCTGGAAGTCCGGCCACCGTCTTGACGCCTTGCTCGTTGTCGCCAATAACGACGTCAGCTCGTATCTCGGAGTTCTCCAGGCCAAAGTGGGAGAGGAACAACTCCAACGTGGACCGGCCCTCGGCTTTGTTGACCACGGTGATCGTCCGATCCTCTCCGCCGACGTGGGACCAGTTTCTGATCTGCCCCCGATAGATCGCGACGACTTGCTCGTCCGAGAGCTCCGTCACGGGATTGGCCCGATTCACGATGAGAGCGATTCCATCCCCGGCGATGGTGAAGGCCAGCAAGTCGGACTCCGAGGTCTTCAGGTCGCGGGACACCATCCCGATGTCGGCAACTCCGCTGCGTGCGTCGGCGATGCCTCGTGCCGACCCTCCTGTCTGAACGTCGATGCGGACTCCGGGATGCTGATCTTCGTAACGGCGAGCGATCTCCGTCGCGAGAGGAGCAACCGTGCTCGAGCCAGTCAATGTCAGCCTGTTCGCGGACTGTGATGTGACCCGAGACTGGCCGCAACTTGCCACCAGCAGAGACAGCAGGCCCAGGGCCAGGAGGAGCCCATGTCGCGGATTCGTCTGTGCGATGTTCTCGTTCATGATGGCGAGTTTCCTTTCCTGGCATCAGGTCTCTCGAGGAGAGGTCGAGATGGATGCAACTCAGAAATCGGTCTGCATCCTCAGCGAAATCAGCTCGGCGTCTCCTGGAAGATGGCCCGGTTTGGTGAGCACGTAGTTCAACATGAAGCGCGTCTGAGCATTGAGATGCCAGTTGACACCCAGTGTCTGGCTGGCGAGAGTCCCGCCCGGAATTCCCGGCGCTTCCAGGTCCAGAAAGGAGCGGCGATAGGCGATCTCCCAGGCGCCACCGCCTTCCTCCGAGAAGGCCTCCGATCGAGGCCGCACCCTCTTGAACACACCGAGGGCTGCATCGTAGGGGCGGTGTTCTCCCGTCAGCCAGTATGAGACCTGTCCGTAGTATCCACCGAAGCTCGCCTCGCTCCCTCCCGGCCGGTCAACTCGCGCCGTAATGTATTCGCCCTGGAGGCTGATGGGGCCGAGAACGCGGGCGATCTCGAAGGAGGACAGATTGGCCCGATCGGCCGTAAAGCTGCCCGTGTCCGCAAAGATCGGCGCCAGATGGTTTTCCGGGCGTTGCTCGAAACGAAGTGTGCCCGGGAGATCGACTCGACTGTGGGACAACCCGAGGTGCAGGAGGTCCCGGCCACCGTCTTCGTTCACCGGCGCAACATGCAGCCGTGCCGTGAAGTGTGTCCGGCCGGAGCCTCGACTCGAACCATCACCGGCGACCTCCCGGAACAGGCCCGCTGCCAGCCCTCCTTTCATGCGTGAACCGAAGGTCCTGTAGGCGGCCACTCCCAGGTTGCGTCCCGGGGTGAAGACATCCGGTAAGGATCGTTCAATGAACGTGCTGTACTTCGTACTGGCGAGTTGCTCCAGCCCGAAGGGCTCCTTCACGCGGCCGACGATCAGTTCATCCCACGCACTCCCCCCGGCGGCAAGGTCGAGGCGAAGGAAGGCGTCTTTCAGACGCACCTTGTTACCGGCGAAGTCGTACTGCACCCTGAACCGCAGGTGGTCCCCAGCCGGGCCCTCGGCGAACAGACGAGCCCGCCTCACCTCTGTGGCGGTCTCCAGGTTCTTGCCCAGGACGGTCTCCAGAGCCGAGTCACCATCCATCAACGACGCATCGATCATCAATCGGCCGCCGACGCGCACCTTCGGTTTTCTGGCCTTGGACGGGGCCGGAACCTCGGAGACAGGTTCGACGGGCCCTGCGTCGCGGATTCGGGCCTTCAGAGCAGTGACCTCTTCTTCGAGCCGAGGTATCTGTCCAACCTCGGATCGCAACAAGGCGATCTCGCGCTTCATCCGCGCGATCTCGTCACCGATCGACTCAGGGCTGGAGTTGGAAACGCCATCAACGGCTTGAAGCGAGCAGGGGAGGAGGATCAGACCCACAAAGAGCTTCGTCAAGACACCTCGCCACCAGGTCCGTTGTGGAGTGCCGCGGCCGGCATCAACTAATGTGCCGGGGAGTCGCGGCATCAAGCAGAAATCGTCCTCCCCACAGGGAGAACTCTGAATCATGGGAATGAGAGCAGTCATCGGCTAGAATGGGTCATGAGAGCAGGGTTAAGGTCTGGAATTCCACAGCGGGAAAGGCGTTCAATCAAATGAACGTTCATATTAACGCCATTCAATATGAATGAACATTCAAGAAAAGACAAGGCCTCTCTTTCGGCTTCGGGGAAAAAGTCGGAGGATTGCGTGGCCCTTTTGCGTGTTCTCGCCGACGAGAGCCGCCTTGCCATCGTCCGATTGCTCTTACAGGGACCGATGCATGTGGGTGGCATCGGTTCGACCCTGGACATCGAGCAGAGTCTCCTCTCTCACCACCTGAAGGTCCTTCGGGAGTCGGGATTCGTGGCATCACAGCGTGATGGGAAGCGTGTACTCTACCGGCTCGTTCTCGACAAGAAGACATCGGCGGCAGTGGAGACTCTGGATCTAGGTTGCTGTCATATCGCCTTTGAGTGAAGTGGGTCTCGAGTTCGATGCAACACGGGTACTCCAGTTTGTAGAGTTGCCTTGTTCGCCCGTTCAGTCGGCGCCCTGTGGACCCCGTAAGTTCGACACGAGGGAGTCCAGTTGATCGCACCACCCGACACTGCTCTTTCTCTCATCCAGGCTTTCCCTTGCGCCTTGGCTTCCGATGTGGCGGAAGTGCTCTCACTACTCCCTGCCTCTGCTCAGGAGATGAGTCTCGATACGATCGGCCCCGTGTTCCTTGGCGGCAAGCCGATACAGATCCCCTACCGAATCTACCGGCCCCTCTTCGATGTCAGTCCCCCTCTCTCCCGGTGTCGATCGGCCATTCGTGCCTGCATCTACACGAGACACCACGATGGCCGGATACGAGAGACCAGTG
This sequence comes from Candidatus Cloacimonadota bacterium, assembly GCA_021772705.1. Lineage (GTDB taxonomy): Bacteria > Muiribacteriota > UBA6191 > JACPRK01 > JACPRK01 > OFTM100. The sequence goes on from JAJFLN010000729.1 coordinate 26,537, forward strand.
TGAAAGACCTGCTCGATTGTGAGGAGTCCTGGGTCTGCCCGTATGTGCTTCAGCTGAGTGGCGAGTATGTCCTGGAGATCGTCGAACTTCTGGCGGGGCACCCGCACGTCTTCCAACGAAAGGAGTATCTGTCCTTTGCCCGGGAGAACCCTCGCTTCATGGCCCTGCTCCAGGCTCGAATGGTCAGCTACTGGGACTACTACAATCGCGGCCGTTTCAGGGACGTCTCCCAGTACCCGGGCTTCCGGATCATCGAGGCGTTGCGGGGGTAGTCGTCTCTACGGGAGCACTTCTGCGCCCACTTCAACCGCCGTCACACCTCGACTTCAGCCAGCCACTCGATCGTCTCCGGATGGTCTCTCGCCAGGAGGATGAGAACCGCTGCCTGCTTGTTGGGCCTTGCCCTTCCCTGCTCCCGCTTCTCCAGCGTCCTTTCGTTGATCCGCAGCTTCCGGGCGAAGACACTACGCGAGAGGTTCAGAGAATGACGGATCTCCGCGATCAGGGACCCACCGACTTCCAGATCCGGCGGCTTCTCTATCTTGAACTTCCGCAGCGTGATCTTGCCTTCCCGGCAAGTGGTCCGGCCAAGAGCGTTACTTCCTGCTGAAACAGGTGTCTGTCATCTCGTGAAGGCCTGAGCCCCAGTGCCGTGTGGCCTGGTGGCCTCGCCGCCGACTTCGAGGTGCGCCGGTCGATGCTGCCCACAGGCGATATTGTGACGGGTGGGGACAACACCCTCCCATGTTTCCCTGCGTCGCTATTCACAGAAGAGGCGCAGGGAGCCCGGTCTCCTCTCCCTGGACTCCCTGCCAACGGCTACACCCCTCGTCGCTCCCGTGATAGGCTGCATCACGCCCGACGGCGCCACCTCGCATGGAACTGCTGCTCAAATATGGCCTCCTGCCTCTCGTCATGGCCTGCACCATCGGCCTCTCCCTGGCGGCCTATCTCAGTCTGGGGAAGAGACGGGTCCGGTGGCTCGCCATCCTCCGGATCGGCCTGGTCTGCGCCGTGGCGGTGCTGCTCTTCTTCCCTTCCCTGACCCGGGAGAGCCGGGAGGTCTACCGGCCCGCCTTGGCGGTCCTCCTCGACACCTCCGCCAGCATGACCCTGAAGGAGTCCAGCGACTCCAGCAGCCGCTATGACCGGGCCCGGGCCCGGCTTCAGGAGATTCGCCGCCAGTTCCAGGAGGACTTCGACATCAACCTGTACCTCTTCGCCCGGGAAGCCAGGCGCGTTCAGTCCGAGCCCGAAGAGGCCCTGGGCCGGGACACGGATCTATCCACCGCCGTGGCTCACGTGTTGAACCGGGAAGACCCGAAATCGCTGCGGGGAGTCTTCCTGATCAGCGATGGCCGGGTCTCCATCGGAGAGACCCCCCTGCCCTGGGCCAGGACATCGTCGGTTCCGATCCACGCCGTCGCCGTTGGCAGTTCCAGCTTCGACTACAAGGACCTGGGTGTAATGAAAGTCGACGCTCCGGATCACCTCTTCAAGGACAGCATCGGGAAGGCCCGTGTCCAGCTCAAGTCCCACGGAATCGACAAGGGAGTCGTCGTCCTGGAGCAGGCGGGTCGTCGCATCGATCAGAAGGCCTTCTCCAGTGACGATGCCCGGACACTCACCTTCGATCTTCGCCCTGGAGTGGAGGGGCTGACTGAATACCGTGTCCATGTATTGCCTCAGGACGGGGAGCTGACGGAGTTGAACAACAGCTGGAAATTCCCGGTCCGGATCGAGAGCCAGCCCAGGAAGGTCCTGCTCCTGCCGGCCACGCCCGGGTGGGAGTACACCTTCCTGAAACGTCAGCTCAGGGCTGATCCGAGGTACGCCGTCACCGAGACCCGGCAGTTCAAAGCCGACGAGGCGCTGCGGCTTCCCGGAGAGGGAATCGACGGATTCGGCCTGATCATCTTGAACGGGTTCCGAAAGTCAGCCTTCGATGATGCGAGCATCGCGGCGCTGCTGCGATACGTTCGTTCCGGAGACGGCGTCCTTGTCTTCACGGGTAACAGCCGTCTCGGCCTGGATGCTCTGTTCGGCTCCGAGCTGGCTTCCATCCTGCCCGTCGGGCCGCCGTCGGGGGCCGAGGAGGCTGCCTCACGGTTTCCCTTTCTGCCATCTGATAAGAGTCCCATCTTCAGGATACTCGAGCACGAACAGGCGAACCGGCAGGCCTGGAGGGCATTGCCCCCGATCCTGGTTGCCCAGCCTGGTTTGACGCGGCTGCCGGCCACGTCGATCCTGGGGACCTTTCCCCGATTTCCCCAGGACAGTCCGGGTCTGACCTACCGGCTCTTCGGGCGAGGAATGACGGTCCTGTTCAACACCGACGAGACCTATCTATGGAAGATGCTGATGGACGCCGCGAACGACCCGGACCATCTCTACGATCGGTTCTGGTCCAATCTGCTCTCCTGGCTCACCGACGAGTCCCGGTTGACGGGAGTGGGCCTGACCCTGTCCCGGATGCACTTCATGCTCGGCGATGAGGTCTACGTCCGGGTCGAGGACTACGCCGGCAGGCTCGGGCAGCTGTCCCGGGAGGAGCTGATCCTGGGCTACATCGGGCCCGACGGCGCCGACAGCAGACTGGCACCGGAGGCTGTCTCCGGTGGCTTCCTGGCCAGCTTCATCCCTCAGCGAGAAGGGCGCTACCGGATCCGTCTCGACCTTCCCGGCGGCGGCACGGTGGACCGGGAGATCCAGGTCGATTCAGTGATGCGTGACTTCCAGGACCCTCTGGCTGACGCCGAGCTGATGAAGGGGATGGCGGATCTCTCGGGAGGTCTCTTCCTGGCCGATGACACCGGGGGACTGGCGTCCCTGCGTATCGACTCCACCCCCCTGGTCAAACAGCGATCCGAGAGCCTGTTCTGGCTCGATCGCGGCTGGGCCCTGGCCCTCTGCCTGCTGCTGCTCGTGACCGAGTGGCTCATGCGTAGGCGTTACAACCTGATGTGATTCCCATGAAGACTGGAAAGACCGTTCGAGAGTCCATGAACGAGACGACTCAGCAAGTACTGCCGGGAGACACGAACCCCATGGGGACGGCCTTTGGTGGACAGATCGTGGCCTGGGTCGATCTGGCGGGAGCCGTACCGGCCATGCGCCACTCCCGGTCGACGGTGGTGACGGCCAGCATCGATGAGATGCACTTCATCTCCACCATCCGGCTGGGGGACATCGTGGTCCTGAAGGCGGCGGTGAACATGACGGGACGGACTTCGATGGAAGTGGGGGTCCGCATCGAGGCCGAGAACCCCCGTTCGGGCAAGAGGAGCCACGCCAGCACGGCCTACGTCACCTTCGTCGCCGTCGACGAGAACGGCCGGCCAACGGAGATCCCGTTCATCATTCCCGAGTCGGAAGTGGAGAAGCGCCGTCACGCCGAGGCGAAGGAGCGGCGGGCGAAGCGGCTGGCAGCCAGGAAACGACTGGCAGCCAAGGACGGTTGATCTGAGAGACGATCGGGCAACGCCGGTCTGGAGGCAGGCCGCCCCTCTGCTGGGGTGGCTGCTGCTCTTGGCCTTGCTGCTGCTCTATCTAGGCTACTCGGCGGAGAAGCTGGATCGGTTCGTGCCCGGTGAGGAGTCCCTTGCCGGCAACCTGGGCAAGCTGTTGCTTCCCTATACGGGCCGCTACGACGGGACCCTGAAGTCCGTGAACCGGCAGGACATCCTGATCTTGCAGGTGACCCTCTTCTTCCTTCCCGCGAGTCTCTGCTGGTTGCTGGCCCTCCGGGAAGTCTTCAGATGTTCCCTACCCAGATCTCAGGTCATGGCCATCGTCTTCGGTGGCGCCGCCCTGCTCAGATTGCTGCTCGTACCGTCCATGCCGGCGCTGGAGACGGATCATCATCGATACCTCTGGGATGGCATGGTGACGGCTGAAGGAATGAACCCCTTCGAGTTCGCCCCCGTGGAGATCTCGAATCACGTCAACGGGAAGAACAGGCACCTCTACTCCCGTGCCGAGCTGGCCCGGCTGGACAAGCTCTCGGCCTGGTCCGTCACCCCGGCCATGGCGGATCACTTCAAAAGGATCAACCATCCTCGGGTACCGACGGTCTATCCCCCCACGGCCCAGGCCCTGTTCGCTGCCGCCCACAGCATCAAGGCCGGGAGTGCGACGGCCCTGAAGGGTCTGATCGCCCTGGTGGATCTGGCCGTTGTCCTGGTCCTGGCCAGCTTGCTTCTGCGTCTCGGAAGGGACCCCCGATGGTCCCTGGCCTATGGCTGGTGCCCCCTGATTCTGAAGGAGCACGCTGGAACGGGGCACTACGATTCCCTGGCCGTGCTCTTCACCCTGGTGGCGCTTCATTCCCTCTTCGGGGGGCGACGCCTGATGCCCGCCTTGTCTCTGGCCGTAGCGGGCCTGAGCAAGATCTATCCCCTGATGCTGGTGCCGCTACTCTTCCGGCGTCTCCGCATCACCGGTGTCCTGCTGGTCCTGGCCACCTTCGTCGCCGGATATCTCCCTTTCATCTCCATCGGGTTTGGAGTCACCGATGGACTCGCCGAGTTCAGCAAGAGCTGGGAGTTCAACAGCTCGGCCTTTGCCTTCATGCAGGATCAGGTGGAGCGGCGTATCTCCTTCGACGATCCGATCCGGGTGGCCCTGGCCGTCAGCCGTTCATCCAACCCCGAGGGCGCCGCCTACAGCGAGCAGCTCCTGGATTCCTTCTTCTGCACCAAGGTGATCGCCGGTCTGCTCCTGCTGACCCTGCTGGTCTATCTCTGCTGGACCCCCGCCCGGGACGACCTGGACCTGGCCGGCCGTTGCAGTGTGGCCATCACAGCCCTGCTGCTGCTCTCTCCAGTCAGCAATCCCTGGTACTTCTCCTGGGTTGCCCCCTTCTTTTGCATCTTTCCCGCCGCCTCCGCCGCCTGGCTCGCTTGGAGCATGAGCCTCTACTATCTCTACTTCCTGAAGTGGGACTACCTCCCCTGGGCCCGCCCACTGGAGTACCTACCCTTCTACCTGTTGCTGGCCCTGGAGCGAATCCGTGCCGCGTTCCTCTCGCGGCAGTCGAAAACCCTTAGAAGCGAGGTCTGAGGGTCTGATCACGGAGGGCACGGAGACAATAGAGGCATAGAGAAAGCTGATGAACCAAAAACCTCTGCGTCTCTGTGTCTCCGCGCCCTCTGTGTTGATCCCTCGAGGACCATCCTCCCATCCTCGATCTGACTTCTCCTGGAGCCGCCTCCTCCCACCGTCGACCTTGACCCCTTGGACCTGATCGTCGTCAATCTGATAGCATGGATCGTCTTGGATCATCGCTTCCGAGACCGTCCCTCATGACTCATTGCCGACGTCCTCCCCGTGCCGCCGCCCGAGTTCATCGGGCCAGGCTCCGAGATCGACTGGCTCCTATCTCGTCTGAAGGCCTGGGTCCATCCAGCTGCGCGGCAAGGGGAACCAGATTTGACGGCGGGGACTTCAAAGGACTGAACATACCTGAACGGGTCGTTGGGTGATTCGAGGAAAGATGAGTGACGAGAAGAGAGCGGAGGAAGGCGTCGAGGCAGGGACCGGCCAGGCGAAGGACGAGTTCCTTCCGGAGGAGCCGGGTCATCTCGATCTGATCCCCTTCACGGGCCGGGATGGAGAGATCGACCGGATCGTCGGAGCCCTGGAGGCGGTCCGCGTCGTCGTCGTCGCCGGCCTTCCGGGAATCGGCAAGACCGCGTTGCTGGCCCGAGCCGCGCTCCGGGCCGTCGAGGCGCGGCACTTCCGGTTCCTCAGCGCCGAGCTGACCGACAGGAACGACCTCTTCGAGCAGATCGACATCGGTCTCCGGCACCACGGAGACGATGGCTTCACGCCCTACCTCTCCCAGGATGGCTATGGCTTCGAGGAGCGGCTCCAGACTCTGCTGGCCCTGATGCAGAAGCAGAAGTACCTCCTGGTGCTGGACGACGTGCACGCCCTCGGTGTGAGCCGAGCGGAGTACCTGGTCAGCAACCTGGCGGCTCACCTGGGGGACTCCCGGTCTCTCATTGCTTCCCGTATCAGGATGGGCAGGGATCCGGGAGACCGGTTCCAGATGACTCTGGGGGGGCTCGAAGAGGAGGCTGCCCTGAACCTGCTGAGGAACCTGCTGCCGGGAAAGCGGATCGAGGGCGCCGCGGAGCATGACCTTCGTGACCTGGCCCGTCGCCTGGGCGGTCATCCCCTGTCCCTGCGTCTCGCTGCCGGAATGCTGCGGTCAGGAGAGGTCAAGCCCAGGGACCTTCAGATGAGAGGGGGCGAGGAGCTGCGGTCATCCCTGGAGCCCCAGATCCTCGAGAAGGTCCACGACAGCCTGGCCGTCACGGCCCGCCGGTTGCTCTCGATACTCTCTCTCTTCCGGGGACCGGCGGGGCGGGAGGCTGTCGAGTCTCTGGGAGGCTCCGGCGTGCTCGCTCCGGCGGAGGTGCTGAAGGACAGCTTCATCATCGAGGAAGACGCCGCCGGCAAGTGGAGTCTCCACCCCACCATGCGGGAGTATGCCCGCAGCCGTCTCGCCGACGACGAGCGGCACCGGCTCCTGATGCAGCTCAGCCAGTGGCACGACGGGCAGGGGCGTCGCGAGTCCGCTCCCGACGTGCTCCATCTGGTGGAGGCCTATCACTATGCGGCGGAGGCCGGGGAGGACGGCACAGCCTACGGTCTGCTGCTGGAGGTCATGAAACCTCTACTTCTGGGAGGGCGCTCCTGGGAGCTGGAGCCCATGCTCGATCGGGCGCTGGCCAACATCTACGAACCTGACGTGTCCCTGGTGCTGACCAAGGCACGGCTGCTTCGGAACCAGGGACGTTCCGGCGAGTCCCGGAAGCTGCTGGAGGAGTTTTCGGATCGGGAAGACCCGGCTGACCGCTGCGCCATTCTGGGAGAGCGAGGCCTGCTCGATCAGGATGAAGGCCGGTTTTCCCGTGCCTCCAAGCTGTACTACCAGGCCCTGGAGATCTCCAGGGAGCTGGCAGACGAGGGTTCCCAGGCCCTGCTGCTGTCACGGATTGCCACGGTGTGCAAGGAGCAGGGGGACTACGATCGGGCCATCCTGCTCTACGGTCAGGCGGCGGAGTTGCAGCGTGCCATGGGCCATCAGGACGGCGTGGCGTTCACGCAGCACAACATCGGCAAGATTCACTACTACCGCGGGGACCATGACGCGGCGATCCAGTCTCACGAGAGGGCCCTGGAGCTCTGGAACCAGTGTGGGGACAAGCTGTCATCCCTGTTGGCCCGCAACGGCATCGCCAATGTCCTCCGGGACCGGGGCCGGGTCGCGGAGGCCGAAGAGCTTTACAGGAAGAACCTGCAGGACTACCGGCAGCTGTCCAATCCCTTCGGGGAGGGCTACACCCTGATGAACCTGGGTCATCTGGAGATGATCGCCGGACGTTACACCGATGCCTTTCACCTCCTGGATCAGTCGCTCCACCTGGCCCGGGCCATCGGCAACCGGCTCGGGGAGGCCATGGCCCTGGACCGGCTGGGAGATCTGCGCCGCTCCACCGGGCGATACAGGGAAGCCCGGGAGCTCTACTCGAAGAGCCTGAAGATCAAGAGGGACTCCCACAACAACTACGGAATCGCCGTGACCCTGAACGCCCTGGGGGACCTGGAGCGCGAGCGGGGGGAGTACACCAAAGCCCAGGACCACTATGACGAGGCGATGAAGCTGGGCAAGCGACTTCGGGACCGGGAGGGAGTGGCCCGTTCCCTGGAGGGGAAGGCTGTGATCCTGAGCGATCGGGGTTCCTTCGAGGCCGCCGAAGCCCAGTTCGACGAGGCCCTGCGCCTGAGGCGGGAGATGGATCAGACCCATGGGATCGGCCGCTCCCTGATGCACCTGGGCCGTCTCGCCGGTCAGGCTGGTGACGTGGACCGGGCCTTTGACCTCTGCCAGGAGGGGATGGAGCTCTTCAGGCGGACAGCGAACCGGCAGGAGATTCAGCGAACCCTGGGCTGTCTGTCCCAGCTTCACACCAACCTGGAGGCCTACGATCGGGCGGCCGACCTGGCTCGGGAGAGCCTCGATCTGGCTCGCTCCACGGAGGACAGGAAGGGGGAGGCAGTCGCCCTGACGCAGCTCGGCAGGATCGCCCTGTACCAGGGTGACCGGCAGGAGGCCCGGAGATGGCTGGGCGAAGCCCTGGCTCTCCGGGAAGTCCTGGAGGATGATCGGGGTCTTGCGGCGACACTGGAACCTCTGGCCATGCTCTTCCTCGAAGAAGGAGACTACACCGAAGCCGAAGCAATACTGAACCGCTCCATTGGAGTGTCCGAATCCGGTGGGTATCCCAAGATGGCCCTCCTGAGCCAGGCGCATCTGGCGCTGTTGGAGCTCAGGACCGAGAAGCTCGATGACGCAACGCGGCGAATCCGGAATCTCATGAAGGAGGCTCGCAAGCTCGGCTTCTCGGAGGGCATCGCCTACCTGCAGCGGCTTCAGGGGTTCCTGGCCTATCGCAAGAACCAGCCCGAGGAGGCGGCCCAGCTCCTGCGAAAATCCCGGGACCTGTACCGGAAACTCTCCATCGGCAGGGAGCAGAGCCGGGTGGAGCAGGAGTTGACCGAGATCGGCAAGGAGCGGCTCCTGAGGCGCCTCGAGAGGCGCACTAGCATGCTCGAGAACTCGCGTCGGATCGAGGACGAACTGATGCGCCAGGAGGGCCAGGAGTTGACCGCCATGGCCGTGGACCTCGAGGACAGCCGAGGCCAGCTGCCGCCGGACATCAAGGTGGACCGGCGAGCGGTCTACCGGGATGTCAACTCCCCTCTGGCCAGGACCATCGATGCCCATGGAGGCACGACGCTGAGAGTCTCCTCCGGGGCCTTGTTGGCCACCTTCCCTTCGGCAGATCGCGCCGTCGACGCCTCCCGAAAGATCCTGACCGATCTGGGGACTCAGAAGAAAGCCCTCCGGATCGGCCTGGACACGGGCAAGCTCCTGTCAGTGGGCCAGGAGATCTTCGGCGAGGCCCTGGAGCTGGCCGCCCGTTTCCAAGGCCTCGCCAGGCCCGGCGACCTGGTGCTCAGCGAGGCGACTCACCAGTGTCTCGCCGACGCCCCCGCCGGGGTGTCGGAGATAGAACCGCAGCGCGTCAGAGGCCGAGCCGAGCCGGTTCGACTGTATAGGCTGACGGTGCGGTAACGACGGAGCGTCGGGCTTCGGGCGAAAAAGCAAACCAGTGAGATACTGCGGGGTGCATGTCCCGTAGGGGGTCCCCTGGCCTATTCCGGATCCGTTCGCCCCACTATGGATGCCCGCATCCAGGACGACTGAATGGCCGAGTTTTCCCGATCCGTTCGTCCT
>JAJFLN010000730.1 GCA_021772705.1 Candidatus Cloacimonadota bacterium
GCCCGCTCCATTCATCCTTCGACAGGCTCAGGACGAACGGATCGGGAAAACTCGGCCATTCAGTCGTCCTGGATGCGGGCATCCATAGTGGGGCGAACGGATCCGGAATAGGCCAGGGGACCCCCTACGGGACATGCACCCTCGCGGGCGGTCGGGCCTCGGGCAAGAAGCAAAACCGTCAGGGCTCTCCAGGTCAACCCTGGAGACACAGAAACATGAAACTCTTTGCCCCTGGTCTTTCCCGAGGCCCGAGGCCCGAGGCCCGAAATCCGACGCCCGACAGCCCCCATGGCCAAATACCTGTGACCGCAGTATCATTCCTACCAACACTCGCCCCCCCCTATGAGTTCACGCCAGCCCCCCAGCACTGACACAGGTACCCTGATCCCCTCGGGATCGGGACGGGTTCGGGGTCGGCGATTTGCTGCGCTAAAGGCAAACGGCGGATCTGTTCGCATCCGGGATCTCTTCTACTTCAAGAAGAACCACGGCCAGGAGCCGGCTCCTCTGTTGCTTCCCGACGAGGAGAACGAGGCCGGGAACGCCTCGAGGCAGACACTCGTGCTGGTCCACGGGCATTACTGGAAGGACGGGCTGGGTCAGCAGTTCGACCCGGAGGAGAGATCGTTCCTCTTCGAGCCGTTCCGGAATGACCCCAGATACGACGAACTCCACTCCCGGTATCGGGTCTTCACTTATCTGTATCCCACCCACGCAGGATACGACTTCACCGGCAGCACTCTGGCCTGTCAAATTCAGGCGGTTCTTCCCAAACAGTCCGGTGAACGAGACGTGACCGTGATTGCCCACAGCATGGGCGGCCTGGTGGCACGACACGCCCTGAGGCATCAGGGTCTGGGCGGGCGCCTCTCGACCCTGATCACACTGGCCACGCCGCATCACGGTACGATCCTGGCCAACATGGTCATGGCCGGTTCGGGACTGCGACGGAAGATCGGCTGGATCCCCGACATCTTCAGGCAACTGGGCCAGCGAATCTGGGTTGCCAGTCCTGCCATGCAGGGAATGTCGGCACACTCGCCGGAGCCCTTCATTCCCCGGGGCCGAGAGGAACACTTCGACTTTCCCCTGAACCATGCCCTGGCCCGGCTCAATGACACCGACCCCTACCTCGACAGGCTGGTCTGTCTGATGGGCCGTGTCCGGGGACTCTGGCTGCGAGGGCGCAACATCTGGGACCAGCTTCCCAGGTGGGTCCTGGGACGACACGCCAGCGTCTTCCGAGGCCTGGACCCCCTGGTCCGCCTCGAGAGCGGGCTGGCGGAGGGCCTGGCTGTCCGATCCCGCCACGCCCTTGACGACCTGGATCACGAGAGCATCGTCACCAGCCCCATGACCCACGACCTGCTGTACCAGATGCTGTTTCAGGAGGCCCAGGAGGTCGCGGCCTGAATCCGCCTCGATCCGGAGGCGTCAGGGCCTCTGGTCGTGGGCGGCCGGTGGGGCCGGGAGGGGCCGCGCAGGAATAAATGCGCAGAAGCCGCGCCCAGATTTGGGTCAGATTCGGTTGATTCGACTGAGCGGGACCGGAGGCGCAGTGGGCTACGTCGAGAATTCCGCGATTGAGGAGCGGCCGAAGATGGCCTGAAGATGGGGTGCGAAACTGCGTAGTCATTCTTGCGCGGCCCCGAACCACCGGGCTGCCAAGTGGAGCGCCAGGAGATGACGCCGAAACGACGTCCCCTCCCGGCGCGGCCCCTTGCCTGGATCTAACGAGCGCCAGGCACGCCTGTCTCTACTTGTCCAGTTTGAAGCCGATATTCAGCTTCGCCTGAAACTCGGAGACCTTGCCATCGCTGACCCGGCCTCGAAGCTCCTTCACCTCGAACCAGTCCAGGTTATGCAGGGTCTTGGCGGCCCGCTCCACGGCGCCCTCGATTGCCTTCTCATAAGAATCCTTCGAAGTACCGACCAGCTCGACCATCTTGTAAACAGACATTGAATTGCCTCCTAAGTTACTCGTGACCAGGGTCCTCCCGGCGGCTGCAGCATACTGGCCTGCGGCGGAGGGCTTCAACTCTCTTGCTGTCCCGTCCCCCAGATCAGTTCACTCGCCCCCCGCTGCGGACCAGATCCACAGCGTGGTCGAGGGAGGCGGCGGCGGGAACGAATCGGAGGAGATAGTCGAATATCGTCTTCACTTCCTGGCAGACCTTACCTGCCACCCTGAAGTCGAGGCGGCGCCCCCGGACCAGCACCATGTCCCGCCGACCGTTCAGGCTGTAGAGCTTGGCCAGGAGGGCGATTCCCAGGCTGCCAATCCACTTGACCTGCGACAGGTCCACCACCAGCGGTCCCGGTCCGTCTTCCTCGAGCAGGCTCAACAGCTCTTCCTGGAAGGAGAGCTCCCGGATCGGCGTCACGCTCCGGCGGACCCGGACCACCTTGACGCCGTCCTCATCTCTCACATCCAGGATACCCCCTCGGAAGGAGGGCGCTCGATCGAGCGTCTCCAGCTTCCCGGCCAGTACCATCTCGGCTTCCGGCTGGGTGTACTCGAAACTCTCGTCGATATCCACCTGTCCGTCAGAGACGTTGAACTTGAGCCGGACGGGACTGCCGTCTCGGAGCTCGACACGTTGATAGACGTTGCCGACTCCCACGGTGTACTCGCCGGCGGGAAAGTCCTCGAACCGCCTGGGGGTGATACCCACACCTCTCCCGTTGATGAAGATCTCCCGCCCCTCCGGATCGCTCTTCACGATCAAGATGGCCCCGGGCACCGGGACTCCCACCAGGCTTCGGATACCCCGGATCACCGGGTCCGACAGCGCATGGACTCCCAGGTTCCCCTCCCTCTCCTTGAGACGGTTCAGCCAAGGCAGATCCGGCGAGTCTTTCGGTAGAACGGTCATCAGCTTGGCCCGGCCCCTCTCCTGCACCATGGCCTTCCATCCCCCATCCAGGGGAGCCTCCGCCAGCCTGTCGAAGCAGAGCTTTAACAACTCCCAGAGTTGTCGCGAGACGAGCTTCTCGATCAGTCCCTCCAACAGCTCCGGCAGATGGCGTCGAACCTTATCGTCGTCACCGTGCTCGCTGGCCACCTTCAGGCTCCGGTCCAGGAAAACGAGAGCCATCTCGGGCTCCTTCCGGGTCGCTGCCAGAGTCGTCAGATAGGAGAGGCAGGTCATGTAAGTGTAGGGCAGCTTGTTGTTGCCCTTCTCCCTCTTCAGGAGCCGCTCGATCCGGTCCTGGGCCGTCCGGACTCCCGCGTCCCGGCCCAGGTGCACCTGATCCTCCAGCAGGTTGCCGTACACCCGGGTGAGATAGACCCCGAGGTCAGAAACCTCCGGAGCCTCTGACTGAAGGTCCTCCAGATCCTCGACAAGATAGTTGGCCCAAAGCGGATCGATGAACCAGCGGAGATCCCGGAATGCAGTCTCCAGCACGGCCCCGTAGTGGATCATGAGCTCCGGCAGATCCGGGCGCTTCAACCCTTCCAGGCTGTAATGGAGCTTGGGCACCACCCGAGAAGCCTCGAATGGACTGACGCTGGAGATGCTGCTCCGGACGAGCTCGCTGTAGATGATGGCGACGGCGTCCCGCCCCTCCCCGCTCTCGAGTCCAGAGAGGAACCGCTCGAAGGCAGTCTGACCGAGAACGAAGGCGCCGTTCTCGAAGAGCATCTTGTTCAGGAGGATCTCCTCGACCACCTCCTGAGGCAGGGGTTCGATGTTCAGCCGGGCAATGACCTCCTGCCGCTCGATTCCGAAGACCTCCGAAGCGCTGTTGACGATCTCCTGCACCGACACGTCGGTCCCGGCCAACAGATAGGCTCGACTGAAGACCTGCCAGAAGCCCGCGAACTCGCCGGAGTAGAGATAGCCGAGAGCCAGGGAAGTGAGGGCGGCCAGGTTGGTGCCGTCCCGCCGCATGGCCTCCTGGAAATAGAGGCGGGCCGTCTCCTTGTCCCCTCGCTCCTCCAGGATCTTTCCGATTGCCTGAGGGGCCAGGGAATGACGGCTGGCCTTCAACTCCGAGGTGTAACTCTGGAAGGCGTTGTTGGAGTCCTCCATCGCCTCGTAGCACCGGCCCAGGAGGAAGTGGAGCCCGTGAAGCTGTGGGTTCTTCTCCAGGGCCTGATTCAGAGCGATGGCCGCCCGCTGAGGCTGTCCAGCTTGAAGCAACCGCAGTCCCTGGGCGTGACCACCGGACATGTCAATATAGCCCCGCTTCGACAGAGAGATGCTGTCATCGTCCGTGGATCCTCGGAGCATCACGGAGTAGAATCCCCGGTTCTTGTTGAGCCGCCGGAAGAAGGGCTCCGTCCGCTCAATCGGCAGTCCCTGTGACGAGAAGAACTGGGCCGGATCCTCCTCCGTCCCCACCAGGATTCGCAGCCTGTCGCCCAGCAACCGCTCCGCCGACACCACCACCCGGGTGTAGAGGAGCAGGACTCGATCACTGACGGAGTCATCGCTCCGCAGGAGTATGCACGCCTCCCGAAAGTCGGCCTTCGGACCTGGGTACAGCTCGAGTGACCGGATCATCTGGCAGCCAGAGTTAAACTACGCGGGCCTCCTCGAAGAGAAAGCCTAGCAGAGTGGCGCCCCAAGCGCCAGCGGACTTCGGACTTCGGGGTGCATGTCACCCAGGGGGTCCCCTGGCCTATTCCGGATCCGTTCGTCCCGAGCTTGTCGAGGGGCCCACAGGCGCTTGCTTCGGCGTTTTGGCCTTGGCCAGTTCGCGCAGCTTTTCCCAATCCTCGGCTATCAAGGC
>JAJFLN010000074.1 GCA_021772705.1 Candidatus Cloacimonadota bacterium
TGGGACCTAACACCAATGCCAGTGAGATAAGACGGATTTTGTTGTAGTGGGGCTCAGCCCCACACCCCGTTGGGGGAGCCAGCTCCCCCAAACCCCCATTTGGACTGGTGGGACTGAAAGTGGTGATGAACACTTGAATGACATACGAAAGCTTGACCTGTTTATCGGGGTCCAGGGGCCAATGGCCCCTGGCGGGAGTTCGAGGGCAGAGCCCTCGTTTTCAAACATTCCTTCCACTCATTCATGGGCATTGGGCTTAGGACCCGCGTAAGAATAACTACGCAGTTTCGCATCCCATCTTCAGGCCATCTTCGGCCGCTCCTCGATCACGGAATCCTCGACGTAGTCCACTACGCCTCCGGTCCCGCTCCCTCGAACCAGCCGAATCTGACCCAAATCTGGGCGCGACTTCTGCGCATTTAGTCCTGCGCGGCCCCTTACCATCGCCCCCCACCATTGCCGAGAGTCTTTCATGTAAGGACTCCGATGCTCAGCACACGGATCGGCTGGATTGTTTTCGCCGGGCTTACTCTGACCGTGACCAGCGGCTGGGGGCAAGCCTCGTTTGGCGAACCGCCTCGGGCCGTTGCCGGAGGAGATCGGGAAGTCTCGGCCGGCACGTCGGTGCTCCTCGACGGCAGGTCGAGCTTTGACCCTGAAGGCTCGGCGCTCACCTACCAGTGGTCCTTCGCCGGGAGGCCGACCGGCAGCCGTGCTGTCCTGTTCGGCGCCGGCACATTCCTGGCCTCATTCACTCCCGATGTGGGCGGCGACTACTTCGCCCAGCTGACCGTCAGCGATGGAGGCTCCACCGGTGCCGATGCCATTCGTGTCCGGGCCCAGGGAGCGTCTGCCGTGGCCCGCCCCGAGGCATCGATCTCTGGGGCAGGACAGTTCCGGCCCGGTGATCGAATCATCTTGAGTGGAGCCGCCAGCACTTCCCCAGCGGGAGTGACCCTGACGTACCTCTGGAAGCAGGTCCTCGGCCCCTCAGTGACTCTGGAGGGCGTCACGGCCCCCGCCGTCTCCTTCGTCCCCTTCGACCCGGGTCAGGTCGGCATCGAACTCACCGTGGCCGACGGGGCCCAGGCCAGCTCCCCCACGACTGTCTCCGTCATCGTCCTGGCCGTGGCGCCGGCGGCTCCGGTCGTCGACGCGGGCCCGGAGATCTCGGGTACGACGAGCCAGCGGGTGACCCTGGCCGGCAGGGTCCTGGAACCGGCGGGCCCGGGGACACTCAGCCTTAGATGGACCTACGAGTCCGGACCCGTGGCGGCCCTGGCCGTGCTGGATCGAGCGACACCGCGGGCCGCCTTTGTGCCCCCTGTGCCGGGAACCTACGCCTTTCGCTTCGTCGCCGCCGATGGGCAGTCCCAGGCCGAGGACCGGACTATCGCCCGTGTCTTCGATGCCCAGCAGAACAACGAGGGTGGCTCCAGCCTGGCCGGTTGTGCCCTGGGAGGACGGGGGTCAGACAGCTCGGCCCTTCTCTCCTGGCTGCTCTGTCTCGGCATGATCCTGGCCGCCGGTCCTGCAGGTCGCATTGCATTCCTGGGGAGCCGCCATTAGATTGGTTGTCGAATCGAGCTTCCACACGATGGGCATCTTCGACAGGGCCAAGAACATCCTCCGCAGCCACGTCAATGCCACCCTGGACGACTTCAAGTCAGGGCGGACTAGCGTCGACCCGGATCCCCTGGCCGATGAGGCCGCCACCATGGACGACGAAGCCTGGTACGAGGCCGTCAAGGCTCGCCAGCGGCACCGTGCCCGTTCCACCTCGGAGCGAACCGCATCGGTCTCGGGCCTGTCCTCCCAGATTCGTGATGCCTACGACAGACTCAACTGCCCCCACGGGGCCGACCTGGAGGCCGTGCGGCTCTCCTGGAAGCGCTTGATGAAGAAGTACCATCCTGATCGCTTCCCCCATGACAGGGAGAAGCGCGAAGAGGCGACGGGCAAAGCGGCCCGGATCAACGCTGCCTACCACGAACTGGAGAACTACCTGCAGGCCGGGAAGGACTGAGGTTGACCAACCTATGACCGAGAGTTCGAGTCCCCCACGAGAGAGCCTCTCCATCTCGGCTTTCTTTCCCTGCTACAACGATGGCGGAACCATCGCCAGTATGGTCGCCCTGATGGACATGACCCTCCGTCAGATCACGGAGGACTACGAGATCATCATCATCGATGACGGGTCCACCGACCATGCCCGGTCCGTACTGAAGGAGCTGGAGTCCCACTACCCTCGACTCCGGCTGGTGTTCCACGAGAAGAATCGCGGCTACGGCGGTGCTCTGAAAAGTGGATTCAACCATGCCACCAAGGACTTGGTCTTCTACACCGACGGGGACATGCAGTACGACGTCACGGAGCTGAAGAATCTGGCGAAGGCCTTCGATGATTCCGTTGATGTGGTGAACGGCTACAAGATCCAGCGCCACGATCCCCTCCACCGGATCGTGATCGGACGCATCTATCACAACGTGATGCGTCTGGCCTTCGGATTCACCCTCCGGGACGTGGATTGCGATTTTCGCCTCATCCGCCGGTCTGTGATGGATCGTATCGACCTGGAGTACGACAGCGGAGTCATCTGTGTGGAGATGATCAAGAAGCTGACCGATTTGCCCGTACGTTTCGCCGAAGTGCCGGTCCATCACTTTTACCGGTCTTACGGCAAGTCCCAGTTCTTCAACTTCCCCCGCCTCATCCAGGTAGCCTTGAATCTGGCCGGCCTCTGGTGGAAGCTCGTCGTCAGGAAGGAGCACCAGCGACCGTCGCCTGATCGTCCCTGACGATCTTGACGAGCCGGTCCTGGGCCGACGATGGAACTGGCCGAGTACGACGCGATCCGGGCTCTGGAGGAGTCTCACTGGTGGTATCAGGGACTCTGGGAGCTGACCCTCAGCCGCCTGGTCTCTTCCTTGGGGGAAGCGCCCGGGTCTTCCCGGGTCCTGGATGCGGGCTGCGGAACAGGCGGCCTGCTACGGAGGCTGATCGACAGTCACGGCTCCGGGTTCGGGATCGAGCTGTCGCCTCGGGGGATCGAGCACGCGTCCCGGCGAGGTATCGAAACACTGACCCTGGGCAGCGTCGACTCCCTCCCCTTTCGAGATGGAACCTTCGACGCGGTCATCTCCAACGATGTGATCTACCATCGAAACGCCGACGCTCCCCGGGCACTGGCGGAGTTTCGCCGGGTCCTGTCCCCTGGCGGCACGCTGTTGATGAACCTGCCGGCTCTGGAGAGCATGCGGGGCTCCCACGACGTGGTGGTGCATACCCATCGCAGGTTCACCCGCCGGGAGTTGCGAGACCTGTTGATCCAGGCCGATCTGAACCCTGTGCAGTTGAGCTATCGCAACAGTCTGCTCTACCCGGCTGCCTGGCTCGTCAGGAAGCTCAAGCGGCCGGAGCAGTCGGGAGGTGAGGCCCGGAGCGATCTGTCAGCCTTACCGGCCCTGCTCAACGGATTGCTGCTGGCGGCGCTGCGGCTCGAAAACCTGCTGATGAAGTGGGTCGACTTTCCCGTCGGCCTCTCCCTGTTCTGCGAGGCCAAGAGACCGGATAAGGCCTGAGGCCTGAAGAGATGCCGGCAGTGGCAGGGCCGGCATCCCTTGATCTCATCAATCACAGAGACCTATACATGCATGGTCCTCCCGAGATGGAGCCCTCAATGAACCTGGAAGACAACTATCGAGGAAAGCGGTGTCTCATCACCGGCGGCCTGGGATTCATCGGTTCCACCGTGGCCGCCCGGCTGTCCGAATTCGGCGCCTGGGTGACTGTCGTCGACAGTCTCATCGAGGAGTACGGCGGCAACCTCTTCAACATCGAGGCTATCAAGGACCGGATCCGAATCAACATCAGCGACGTCCGGGATCAGAGCAGCATGAACGTGCTGGTGAAGAACCAGGACTTTCTCTTCAACCTGGCCGGGACCCTGAGCCACATCGACAGTATGCGAGATCCTTTCACGGACCTGGAGATCAACTGCCGGAGCCAGCTCAGCATCCTGGAGTCCTGCCGCAAGTTCAATCCTGACCTGAAGATAGTCTTCAGCGGGACCCGGGGACAGTACGGAAGGGCCCAGTATCTGCCAGTGTACGAGGACCACCACCTCTGCCCGACGGACACCAATGGGATAAACAACAGGGCCGGCGAGTTGGATCCCATACTGTTCATCAAAGTGCACGTCATCC
>JAJFLN010000731.1 GCA_021772705.1 Candidatus Cloacimonadota bacterium
GTCGAGTAGCTGCCTGAGAGTCGGCCCAGGCGCCCCTGTGCTCAGCATCTCACCTCTCCAGACGAAAACCTCTGTGCTCTCTGCGATCTCTGTGAGCTCCGTGATACCCAATGTTGGCTGCCCCCTACGGGACATGCACCCCCGGGTCCACGGGTCCATTGAAATAGGCGACCCTTCAGTGGTATACCTGCCGAGTTCCGGAGGAATGGCCGAGTGGTCGAAGGCGGCGGTTTTGAAAACCGTTAGGGTGCAAGCCCTCGGGGGTTCGAATCCCTCTTCCTCCGCTTCAGACCCGTCTGAATGGTGGATCGGGCAGGACCTCCGGGACAGACAATTGAACAGTGCAGTACACGTTTGGAGAGGTGGCCGAGTGGCTTAAGGCACACGCTTGCTAAGCGTGCGTAGGGGTAACTCTACCGCGGGTTCGAATCCCGCCCTCTCCGCCAGGCTCTCCCCTGACGGAACCAGAAATGCCAACCATCCGGGTCGAGACCAGCCCGTTCTCCTATCCCGTGGTCGTCGGATCAGGCTTCCTCCGGAAGTCCCGCGGGAAGCTACCGCCAGAGCTTCGGAACCGGTCCTTCGTCATCATCTCTGACGAGACGGTCTGGGGTCTTCATGGACCGGGCCTGAAGACGGGTCTGGTCCCTGGCAGGGCGGAGGCAATCTTGACGGTCACCCCCGGCGAGGGAGCCAAGTCAATGGCTGAAGCCAACCGGTTGCTGACGGCCATGCTGCAAGCGGGATGCGATCGGAAGACCTGTGTCGTCGCCTTCGGAGGCGGCGTCGTGGGCGACCTGGCGGGATTCGTGGCCGCCACGTTCATGCGGGGAGTGGATCTGATCCAGATTCCCACGACGCTGCTGGCCATGGTCGACAGCTCTGTCGGAGGCAAGGTGGCCGTCAATCACCGGCTGGGCAAGAATGTCATCGGCGCCTTCCATCAGCCCCGCGCTGTGCTGGCCGATCTGGAGCTGCTCGAGACATTGCCCTCGAGGCAGCGCACCGCCGGAGCCGTCGAAGCCGTGAAGTACGGTCTGCTGGGCGATAGCAGACTGCTGAAACACTGCCTCTCACGACCCCTGGCGGACTGGGACATGCCACGGGTGGTTGCTGCCTCTGTGCGGGCCAAGGCCGCCGTCGTGGCCCAGGACGAGAAGGAGGCCGGCCCTCGCCGCCGGCTCAACCTGGGTCACACTCTGGGCCATGCCCTGGAGTCGGCCACGAGGTACCGCCGGTATCTCCACGGAGAGGCCGTGGCGCTGGGAACGCTCTATGCGTTCCGCCTCGCCATAGGGCTGGGACGAGCTAGCGAGTCCGATTATGAATGTGTGGCCCGACTCTATCGGACGATGGGCGTTCCCCTCCAGCTCCCCCGGACTCCCTTCCGGCGCCTGCTGGAGCTCATGAGGCATGACAAGAAGGCCAGCCGGGGACGGTTGCTTTTCATAGTCCCCGTAGGCCTCGGAGTCGTGGAGGAGCGGATCGATGTGCCGGACCGAGTGTTGCAGGAAGCCTACGAGGATCTGAAGAGTCGCATCGAGGGGGGAACGCCGGAATGAGTTTCTCGAAACGCGGTGGAGGCGGGATCATCTCGCAGATCCTGGTCCTGATTCTCCTGCTGCCTTACCTGCTCGGCTCCTTCGGACTCAAGGGATCTCCCAGGGACCGGCAGAGGCTGAAGACCGCGGTCCTGCTGCTGGCGGCGAAGGATTTCATCGGACCCGAGGATCGACCCAGGGACGATGGTCTCCTGAAGCGGGACGTGATCGGCAAGGAGCTGCGAATCCTGGAAGCTCAGGTTCCTCGCTGGGGCGAGGCGATGAAGCTCCAGTCCGCGGATCCGAACCATCTCCACACCATCGGTGAGCACCAGCTGCGGGTGCTGTATCACTATGCCCGGGGAGACCACGCCAGGGCGCTGGAAACGGAGGACCCCCGGTTCTTCGTCACCAGCCTGGCCGTCCTGCTTCACGACATGGGCAAGCTCGACTCTCCGAGGGATGAGCGGAACCTGCAGAAGAAGGACCCGGCCCATCCGGCGAAGAGCGCCGCTTACATCCGGCGCCACGGCCGGAGCCTGGGCCTCCTGGACGGTGAGGCGGAATGGATCGCCCGACTGCTGGGACGCCATCGGGACCTGGGGATACTACAGTGGTACCGGGCTCACGGCCCTGAGTACGACGCGCCATCGAGCCGGGTCCGGCTTGGCTTGGCCCGGCAGCTGAAGACCCGGTCCAACCTGGACTTCCTCGCCGCCTTCACCCGGGCCGATGTCCTGGGCATCAATCCTTTCAGTTACGGCGAGTGGAAGGTCGACGAACTGCTGCCCCTGACAATCGAAGAGGTCGCCGCGGAACTGAAGTAGTTCCCGTCCGGAAACTCCCAATCCGTTCGCCCCACTATGGATGCCCGCATCCAGGACGACTGAATGGCCGAGTTTTCCCGATCCGTTCGTCCTACTATGGATGCCCGCATCCAGGACGACTGAATGGCCGAGTTTTCCCGATCCGTTCGTC
>JAJFLN010000732.1 GCA_021772705.1 Candidatus Cloacimonadota bacterium
TTCGGCGTGGCTCAGGACATGCTTCGACAGGCTCAGGACGAACGGATCGGGAAAACTCGGCCATTCAGTCGTCCTGGATGCGGGCATCCATAGTAGGACGAACGGATCGGGAAAACTCGGCCATTCAGTCGTCCTGGATGCCCGCATCCATAGTGGGGCGAACGGAGGAGGGGACCCCCTACGGGACATGCACCCATCCGACACCCGCACCCTTGACCTTTATCATAACACGTGCTGTGAGACCAGCGTGAGTTTTCGAGCAGAAACGGGCTGTCGTGCCCTTTGGCCTGTTCCCGTCAGGGTTTTCAGGTCTGATGGGCGTATGTACGACCGAGGCTCCGAGGTCAGGATGCAATGGAGAGAACTTGCGCAATCTTGCCAAGCAGAGGGTCCGCGAGGCACTTCATGTGGCTCCTGAGTGGCCCCCGGAAACGGTCTCCGATTTGGGGTGACCCCCGAGAATCCAGTAGTGAAGCTGGCGCACCCAGCAGGACTCGAACCTGCGACCTACGGATTAGAAATCCGTTGCTCTATCCGGCTGAGCTATGGGTGCGCGCCGGTGGCTTTCGCGTCCGGGACATGATAACCAACCTGACAGGGAAATCAACGACTCGGAACTGACACACGTGGCCGGAGACTGCCACCCACCATGAAAGACGACTCGGGAATCTGCGCCATCTGTGGTGACCGCTACCGTTACAGCATCAACGGTATCAGCGGCGACGCTGCGGCGACGGCCACCTGGCGCCGGGAATGCGCCATTTGCCAGCTGCCGATCTGTCGCGCCCGGGAGTGCTCCTATACCTGGTTCACTCCCGGTCAGGTGGAGCTTCGCATCTGCCGGGACTGCTGTCAGGACCAAGGCCTTCCGGGCCGGGAGCTTACTGAGCAGGAGCTGAAAGACCTCCGGTGGCAGAAACCCAGGAAGCTTCCCGGCGATGGAGGGCCCCTGGCGGGCCTGAAGGCTGCCGACCTGCGATCCGCCTCCCGTCTCAAGGCGATGCTCAAGTCTACCGAAGCCGTGGAGCGCCGCAAGGCGGCCGAGGCGCTGCGGAACCTGGAGACCCGGGCGGCCTCCGCCGTCTCCGAGCTTGCGGCCGCTCTGGGGGACTCTCAGGTGAAGGTCCGGCTCCGGGCCGCCGAGGCCCTGGAAGTGGTCGGCGAGAAGCGGAGGGGCGCTGGGGCCCAGCTGACGGCGGCGCTGCTGTCGGACCCTTCGGAGCGGGTCCGGGAGACGGCGGCCAGAGCCCTCGGCCGGCTGCCCACCAGCGAGTGCCGCCTCGCCGCCCCGGCCCTGGTGAACGCCCTCAGCGATCGGAGCTCCGCCGTGGCCGACGCCGCTCAACAGGCCCTGGAGGGAAAGTTCGGCGGTGCCCCGGGTCCTGCGGCGCTCCGGGCCCTGGGCAAGAAGCTTGGCGACTCCGGGATGATGACGGCCCTGAAAGCCGAGACCGTGTTGCTCCAGCTGGGAAACGATGGGATCGATCTCGTGGAGCTGGTGGAAGAGCTGCTCGTGAAGGCCTCCCCCCCGGTTCGGCAGATGGCAGTCTCTCTGCTGGGCACCCAGACCGAGCACCGGGACCGGGCCGCGAAAGTGCTGCAGAGGATCCAGGCCGGCAAGGACCGGGACCTCGCCGAGTGGGCCGACGAGAGCCTCTCTCGCCTGGAAGACCCGGACTGAATCGGGGGGGAGGGAGTCGGGGGCGGCGAGATCTCCTGGCAGGATGCTACTGCGAATGCGGTCCCACAAGGGGTGTCTTGGGATCACGGAGGTCACAGAGGCACGGAGGTCGCGGAGGTTTTTTAGCAACCACCCGCTCGGAGCATGGGGATCCAGTGGCGATGCCGACTTGAGCTGTGGCTTTTCGACCTCGAGTCGGTCGAAGTGACCGATGGTCCGTGGGCCAATGAACCATGAGAGTCCGCATTGTTACTGGATCACGTAATGACATGAATGCGAAAGGACCCCATGATCCATGGCTGGAGGGCGGCTATGACAACCCTTACTGGGAGCCGATCCCATGCTCCGAGCGGGTGATTGTTTTTTAGAGAGGGCGTTCCTCCAGAAGCAATCCGATGGAGCTTATCTTGCCGCCGGACGATCCAGCCTCGCGCCTCAAAATTGAACCTCTGTGCCCCCCGTGAACTCCGTGTAACCCGATCGACTCCGAGCTGAGGTTTGCGGCCAAGACGCTCGCCGTGAAATCGGTGTAGAATCGAGTGATGTTCGTCGCGGGTCAGACCGACTCCCGGCGCGGGACGAAGGACTGATGAGAGGAGCGGCCGCAGACGGCCTGAAGATGGGGTGCGAAGCTGCGTAGTTATCCTTGCGCGGGTCCTCAGCCGCCGTCTTTGCCGGGCTCGGCCACGGTCTCGATGACGGCCTCCCGGAGGTCCTTCGGGGCTTCCGGCAGGTCCAGGTTGTCCTTGAGAAGCCGGGACAGGTACTGGGAGTTGTCCAGATCCCGGGCGCACTTGCGGCACTCCTGCACATGGTCCTCCACCGCGTTGGACTCGTCTTTCGACAGGTCCCCATCGAGGTAGGGCATGATCAGGTTTTGAACGTTGGTGCAGGACATGAGAAAGTCGGCAGAGAAACAACCATCGTCGAATCGAGTCGCGACGGGTCAGTCAAACATTAACAAAACCAGCGTCCCCCCTGATGGACCGTGGGTTTCATGGCTCTTCATCTGGAGATACGTAATTGGAACTGAGAACGTTCCAGAAAGTTGGCTGGTCTGGAGTTCCAGGGATCATGGAGCCCGGGTGCCGGGCTTGGATTCCGCCAGGAGGCGCTGCAGGATCTGGCGAGCACGATTGATGCGGGACTTGACCGTGCCCATGGGGATCCCGAGGATGTAGGCGATCTCCTCGAGCTTGGTGCCTCCCAGATAGCGGAGGACGATGACGGACCGGTAGTCCACGGGCAGGGAATAGATCGCCTCCTGAATGATGGCGCGCTGCGTCGTGTCCTCCGCGGTTCGAGCCGAGGTGTCGTGAAACTCCGGACTGGCCTCGTGAAGGGTCTCCTCGTTCGTGACCGAATCGTAAGACACGGTCTGGAGCTTCTTCTGCCTCAGGTAGTCGATGCCGTGGTTATGGGCGATCCGCAGGAGCCAGGCCGAGAAGGGGTACTTCGGGTTGTAGGACGTCAGGGAGCGGTAGACCTTGGCGAAGACCTCCTGGGTCAGGTCCTCGGCCAGATGATGATCATGGACCATGTTGTAAACATACCGGAACAGCTGGTTCTGGTAGGTCTGGACCACGAGACCGAAGTTTCGAGGATCCCGGAACATGGGCCGTTTCTCGACGGCCTCGGCCTCCCTGGGGCGTCGCTTCTTGCCTTTTCTGAGCAGCACTTGGGGACTCGGGAACAGGGGTCGCGGGTTACTGGACACGCATCCGGGAGCCTAGGGACTGCTGGGAGCTTCCCTGGCCCGTGGATACGAGGATGTTCACGTCACCCGGGGGATAGCCGACCGGGAGCGTGAAGCGAACCCGGTTGAAGCCATTGGTTCCCGGGGCGCCTGAGATCACGGCTGCGGCGGACGGCGGGACCGAGGAGGCTACGGAGATGAGAGTGACCTTCAGGTCCGAGTCGTCGGGCCCCAGGTTGTATCCCAGGACCTCCACGGCCTGACCGGAGGTTGCCGCCAGGGTTCCGTCGGCGCTCAGGGTGCCGTCGGGTCCCAGAAGGCGGGTGATGACTGGCAGGCCGAAGTTGGGCCGCTCGAAGAAGGCCACATCGACGACGCCGTCCAGGACAGGAACGGAGAGGACTTCCCGGTAGGCGGCGGTCTTGATGAGCCGGACGACACCGGTGCCGGTGGTGTCGCCGATGACCATCAGAGTTCCGTCCCGGCTCAGGTCGGCGCCGGCGATCAACCCCTGGGTGAACTGGGTCGTGTCCAGGGTCTGAGCCGTGGAGACGTCGACCCGGGCCATCCGGTTGCCGGCGGCCTCCAGGACGTAGGCGAGCTTTCTGTCCGGTGCGAACTCCACGTCACCTGAGTTCATTCCCGCCAGGTTCACGATCCTCGTGCCCTGGAAGGCTGGCCCGCCTCCCGCGTCCTGGGTCACAGTCGTGAGCAGCAGGTTGGGCGCTCCCCGATCCGTGATGGCCAGCAGGGTTCCGTCACTGGTGATGTCGCCGAAGCCCGGGGTGGTCAGCGCCAGTGGCGACGTGGAGGTGACTCCAGGCTGACCCGCTCCCAGCCCGGCCACGAAGGCCACGGCAGGTCCGTCCCGGTCGACGGCGATGGCGTTGGCGTTGTCGGAGGCGATGACCACCATGGAAGGCGAGCCTGTGCCGACGATGGGACTGCCGGGAGTCATGGACAGCGGCGTGTCTCGTACCGTGGCGTAGTTGAGGGAAGGATCGAGCCGGAGTCTCCTGAGGGAGGCGGGGCCGCCCTTGTCATTGGTGACCATGACGGTCTGATTGTCGGAGGAGATGAACAGGTCCGTGGCGTTGTCCCGATCCGGCGCCGTCTCGATGGGCGTCGCCCTGGCGGCATCGAGATCGAAACGGTAAACGCCTGCCGGTGTTCCGGCCGGCCCCGTGGCAGTGAAGAGGGCAAACTTCACGGAGTCGCTGATCTCGATCAACTTCAGCCGGTTGGCCTTCGATCCCGCTGGCTGCAGGGGAAGCTGCAGCTGGGTAGGAGGTGATTTCCCCAGGTCGATGAGAGACAGACTGCTGTTGCCGAGCACCATCACGTAGGGTTGGGGCAGCACCTGAATCGTGGCGAATGCCCGGGTCCGGGTGCCGGAGGCCGTCTCCACCGTTCCCAGGCAGACGTGGCTGCCGACCTGGGTATAAGTAAAGCTGGCCTGACAGCTGACACCGTTGGTGGCCGGGCAGGAGGCCGTGCTCGGCCGGGTCGGGTCGCTGGCCAGGGGCTCTCCGAAGTCGAAGCTGAACTGGTAGGGGGGATCACCGCCGATGACGTTGAGATCGAAGTCCACGGCCAGGTCCTTGAATCCCAGTGACGGGGTGGCGACCACCCGGGCGAAGAAGTCGGAGCTGACCACCGCCGGCGCCGAGTAGGTTTCGATGCTGGTGCTGTTGGCGCAGTTCGTGGCCCGAACCACCAGGTAAACCGTGTCGCCGATGGCGAGCAGGCCTGGCTGATCCAGGGCCCCCGATTCGGCCACACCCGCCACCTGCCAGCCACCGGGGGAGCGGTCCGGAATACCCCGGATCGGGAATGTCGTCGAGATGCCCCATTCATAGGAGAGGGGAAGCGCCGCCTGTTCATTGTCGACGAACACGTCCCGCCAGGAGCCCTCGAACCGGTTCGGGTCGGTGATGACGCCCTGCGTCAAGTTGGTGATCTCCGGAGCCTTGATGGCGAAGGCTGGCGTGCTGTCCACCAGCAGGTCGATGGTGCTCGAGGTCTCCGACAGGTTTCCCGCGGCGTCCCGGGCCCGGACAGACAGGGTGACCGTGTTGGCGTCCCTGGAGCCCAAGGCCAGGTTGTTGATCTCCGTGGGCCGGAACTCCAGCACGTCGTAGAGCAGGGCAGGGGGGCCCACGGGAGGCTGGGCCGTCACCTGGTAGGCGAAGCTGCTCAGACCCGAGCCGTCCTGATTGTCCACGGCGCTGGGCCAGCTGGCCGAGAGGCCGTTGAGGCCGTTGATCACCGTCGGAACGAACCCGGTGCAGAGCGACGGCGTGTCGACCACCAGGGCCCCCACGGTGGGGGGCGTCTTGTCCAGCACGAACCCGTTCTGCAGGCAGCCCGTGATGGGATTTCTGGGCTGGGCAAAGGTCCCGTTCGCGATGGGTGGGTTGGCGCTGTTTACGGCCTGAACTCCCATGTAGTAGCGCACGCCCTCTTCGAAGGCCGTGGTCAGCTCGCCCTTGGCCCGGCTGAGGGTGTAGCTCTCGACCGTGTCGTCCGGTGTGGGAGCCACCCAGGGCCCATTGTCCTCGGGGTCCTTCGTGATGGCTCCCGGAACCGTGTCGGTCGTCCACGACCTGGGAGGTGTCGTGGCGATGGCGATCCGGTAGTGGATCGGGGGGGTTTCGGCCTCGAATGAGCTCCAGGTCGCCGTGATGTTCTCCGGGTCCGTGATGAACCAGTTGTTGACCCCCAGGGCGGTCTCGTCGTTGGACTCACACCGGATCGGGTGAGAGGCCAGGTAGGGATTGCTGGGGTTCAGGTTCACCACGGCTGTCTCGGGAGGAGTCTCATCAGCGGCGATGGATATCGTGTCCGCCGGCCGGCTGCTGACTGCACCGGTAGCATCCCTCGCCGACACCTGGAACTGGACCGCCGGGCCCGTGGTGTTGACCAGAAACGAGCCGGAGAGGCTGGCGTTGGCCACCCCATCGGGGAACGTGGCCGACTCGATGTCGTTGTTGTCGAGTCGTTCCAGGGTCAACTTGGTCAAGTTGGACTCCAGGTCCTGGGCGTCGACGGTCACGGTGATGGTGGTCAGGAAGCTCGGCGAGTTGGTGCCACGGATGATCGAGGTCTTGTCAGGCTTGAAACTGATGATGGTCGGGGGGGTGTTGGTGACGATAATGTCCTCCGTCAGGACCACCGATGTGGTCTGGAGCGAACCGCCGGAGGAAGGGTCGTCGGTGGCCGACAGGGTAACGGTACCGACAGGGCCCGTGGTGGTCAGTGAGAATCCGCCGCTAGGTGGGCTATCGTCCGCACTGGGGCGATAGGAGCTCTTGAACACCCGGAATTTGTTGGAGCCCGCTGTGGCACGCCAGGCCTCGAAGGTCCGGTTGCCGAACTCTAGCTCCACCCGGTCCAGGTTGCTGTCGGAGTCGAAGACCTCGAAGCGGAAGCTCAGACGATCGCTCCCGATGGGCGGTGAGAACGTGCTCGGTTCGAAGAGGGTGATGACGGGTCCCACGTTCTCCGGGAAGTAAATGCCCGCCTGGTTCGAGGGGCTGCTCTCCACCAGGGCCCCGCTCAAGGCCTCGTAGAAGGCCCGGACCGTGAGCACCTGGGTCTGGTTCGACCCGGCGCTGACGGTGAACTCCTTGGTGGAGGGGCTCGTTATCGTGCCTCCCGGCGCCAACACGTCCTCGCCAGAGCTGTTGCGGAAATAGACACGGTATCCGGACAGGTGGGTGGTGGCGCTCAGCGGCTTGCCGTCGGCAAAGGTGGTGGGCGGCGACCAGAAAATCTTCTTCTGCGCCAGGTTGAAGGTCAGGTTCGTCGGCGGACTGGGCGGCACGAGCAGGATGTCCACGGGAGCCGTGGAGCTCTCCACCTGCTTTCCCGCCACGATGGAAGCGCCCAGATCCGTGATCCTCGGCGCCCTGAATGGATACCGGATGTCGTCGGCCTCGCCCAGTTCGTCCACTCCGTTGGGTCCCCAGGAGTAGACGAACCCTCTCTGCAAATCGAGTCCGTAGGGATTGCCCCAGGGGTCCTGCCCCACCCGGTCCACGTAGGTGCCCACCAGCGGGCCCAGGCTGGGGTAGGGATAGTCTCGCCGGCGCTCCAGCTCCCAGCGCTGAAGCGCCTTGGCCAGGGTCGAGAGACGGGACAGGGCCGAGTCCCCCCGGGCCTGTTGGGAGTTCTCGTTGAAGAGGGTGATGGTGATCGACGTCAGCAGGGCCAGAATGACCAGGCTAAAGACAATCTCCACGATGCTGAAAGCAACGGGACGTGGCCTGGCGCTCTGGCGCTGATTCTGCATCGTCGGCATGGTACTCGAAAAGAGAGCTCAGGGACCTGAGCACCCGCTGTGTTCTTTAGTGCGACATGCTTCGAGTGTCAATCGCAATCGGGCGCCGCCGTCATCCGATCATGATTCCCTGGTTGGCGGGGCCAGATTAACGGGTCGTCCACCCCGAGCCTTCGAAAGGCCGTCCTCGGCTTCAGGCCCCTCGAAGGCTCGGGATGGACGGGGTGGGAGCAAACCACGATTCGTCCCCCCAGACTTCAGGCGGCGTGCAGGGGCGTCGAGGGGCGGCCCTCGTCCACGCTGCTCTCCAGCAACGCCTTGATTTCGCCCAGGGCGCGGCGGGTGGCCTCGTAGCCTCGGTCGATTAGCTCGGGCTGGAACTGGACGAAGCTGGAGCTCTCGATACCCGGGTCGTAGATGATGGTGTCGGCCAGCCGCAGGCTCGACCGGATCTGCATCCCCGCCGTCACCTGCAGGAAGTTGCTGAAGACCCGCAGGCTGTTGGAGGCCTTCTCGAAACAGGGGACATAGCCAACATAGACCGCCACGATTCGATCGCAGCCTGCTCGGAGCAGGGCCTTCACCGGTACCTGCTCGATCAGGCCGCCGTCATTGAGGCGCCGCTCCCGGGTGCCGTCGTGAATCCGTACGCTGGGCAGCAGTCCCGGAACCGCCGAGCTGGCCCGGGCTGCGATGCCCAGATCCTCGAAGTCGACCACCGCCTCACCGCTCCCCATGGTCCAGTGCTCCTCGCAAGGGGGATCGACCGGTTCCCGGCTGCGGAGGTCCCGGGCCACCTCTGGCGAGGCCAGCAGGACCCTCTCTCCGGACTCGATGTCCGTCGCCGTCACGATGAAGGGCTTCGCCGTGCTGAACCGGGCTCCTCGGGTGTTGTCGTTGACGTGGCGCATCAGCCGCTGACTCGCCATGAGCCCCGGCTCGTGATCTTTGAACCAATCAGGCGCCAGGAAACCGGCCGCCTGCTTCACCAGGTTCGTGAAGGATCGGGGCACGCTGACCACATCCCGGAGGACCCGGGTCCGGTGGACGATCCGGACCATCTCCTCCCAAGGGATTCCTGCCCGATAGAAGGAACCGACGATACTGCCGGCGCTGGTCCCGGCCACCACGTCGGGCTCGATCCCCGCTTCCTCCAGGGCCTTCAGGACTCCAACATGGAACACGCCGCGAGTCCCGCCCCCGCCGAGGGCCAGTCCGAGCTTGGGCCGCCTGGCCTCCATCGGTCCTCCTGTCAGCCGGATCGGGAGGGGTGTCTCCCGTCTGACACTTGCTTCGGGCAGCACCAGGACGGCACCGCAAGGTCACGAATTGTACCACGAAAGGGGCTCCGGAATCGGTGTCGACTGAAGGTCTGGGGAACGTCGCCAAGGGCGTGACTTCAGCTGCGATGAACTGAGAAGTTACACAGGGATCACGGAGGCCACGGAGGTTTTGAGGAGAAATCGTACTCGTGGGGCCCGGCAGCTGTCTGAGAGCCGGCCCCACGCTCCCCAACAAGGAACCCGGGCCCTCAGGTCCTCTCCACTCAGCATTTCAACTCTCCATCCCAAAATCTCTGTGCTCTCAGAGTTTGCTGCGAACTCCGTGATCCTCGATGGAGCCCACTCTTCGTGACAGGCCCCTGGAGGTCCGGGGCAGTCACAGCTGATCGAAGGCCTGAGCCAGGTCGGCCTGGAGGTCCTCGCGGTCCTCGATGCCGATGGAGATGCGAATCAGGTTGTCCACGATGCCCAGAGACTGCCTCTGCTCCTTTGGAACCGAAGCATGGGTCATGAGCGACGGGATCGCGATCAGGCTCTCCACGGCTCCCAGGCTCTCGGCGAGGGAGCAGAGCCGGGTGGACTCGGCGAATCGCCTGGCTTCCTCCGCCGTCCCCTTCAGGAGGAAGGAGATCAGACCGCCGGGACCGGAGGCCTGTCGTTGTGCCAGCTCGTACTGAGGATGGCTCTCCAGGCCAGGATAGTGGACCCGGGCCACCCTGGGATGGCTCTCCAGGAATCGGGCGATGACCGTGGCGTTTTCGGCATGTTGCTTCATCCGGACCGCCAGGGTCTTGATTCCTCTCAGTAGAAGCCAGCTATCAAAAGCTCCCATGACTCCCCCCATGGACATCTGCAGGAAGTGCTGCTTCTCCGTGTCTTCAGCGGACCTGCAGATCGTGATGCCCCCCAGCAGGTCGCTGTGCCCGCCGAGGTACTTGGTGGCGGAGTGGATCACGAAGTCGGCTCCCAGGTCGAGGGGGCGCTGAAAGTAGGGCGTCAGGAAGGTGTTGTCGACCACGACCTGGATGCTCCGGGCCCGGGCTCGCCGGGAGATCTCCGCGATGTCGGCGAGCTCCATCATCGGATTGGTCGGGGACTCGAGGAAGACCAGACGGGTCCGGTCCGTGCAGGCGGCATCGACCTGATCCGGGTCCCGGGCGTCGACGAGGGTGAAGTCGAATCCGTGCCTGTGCAGGACGCGACTGAAGAGCCGGTAGGTGCCGCCATAGACGTTGCGAGAGAGCACCACATGGGTCCCGGAGTCGTGAGCCAGCAGCAGGTTGGTGATGGCCGCCATCCCGGAGGCGAAGGCCAGAGCGCCATGACCACCCTCCAGGGCGGCCATGTTCTGTTCCAGCACCCGGCGGGTCGGGTTGCCGCCTCGGGAATAGTCGAATCCCCGGGTCTGTCCCACTGCCTCCTGCACGTAGGTCGAGGTCAGGTGGAGGGGAGTGACGATGGCCCCCGTCGAGGGGTCCGGCTC
>JAJFLN010000733.1 GCA_021772705.1 Candidatus Cloacimonadota bacterium
GTCGAAGCATGTCCTGAGCTACGCCGAAGGGGATGAATGGAGCGGGCGGCCATATCGTCTGAGCCATCTGTCGAAGTATGTCCTGAGCCACGTCGAAGGGGATGGGCGGAGCGGGCGGCCATATCGTCTGACCCTTCGGCAAGCTCAGGAGAGGGCCAGTGCTGGAGCGGCAGAGGCCCCTTTCCTGAGCTTGCCGAAGGCTCGGGCCGAACGGTTTGGGGGTTTCCGGACGGAAACTAGCTCCAGGGGCGGGTGTGTCGCGGAGCGGCGAAGGTCCTGTCGCGACATGGCGACAGGGACAGATGCCTTTGGTGACGAGGGATGGGCGGATCAACGAGTGGAGGACCGTCGCCGCCAGGCGACTACGAGCGGGAGTCGGGAATCGCGGAAACAGGCATCAACAAAGGCTTCTTCAGGTTGGCACCAGCCGTGCTTTAAGAGATATCAACCTGGAGGTGTCCAAAATGATGAGAACACATCGCGATCTCGCAATCTGGCTCGGTGCACTGGTAGGAACGGTCCTTTTCCTCGGAGTCGGTCTGGTCCCGACACTGCTTTACGGAGGGTATCTCGGAGTGATGGTCGGCACGTCGGTCACCGGCGGTCCCATCGCCATGGGGAACCTCGGCAGCTACTTGATTCTGATCGGCATGGCAGTCTCGCTGGTCTCCGTCTGGTCACTCTTCGTGGTCGGCGGAGCGGCGACGGGCGCCGTGATCGACTGGGCCGGCCGCCGGTCCCGGTCCGGGCGCAACTGAACCTCGCCGATCTCCCGTTGAGCCGGGACTGTGACCCCACGGTCCCGGCGTGAGGAATCGGCGATCGAAATGAAATCCTTCTCGAAAGTAGGAAGACCGAACCTGATGATGGCGGCGGCAACTCTGATGTTGCTCGTCGCCTTTCCGGCATTCCTGGCTGCCGAAGAGAAGGAGTCTCTCGCCGCCACCATGGGGGCCGAGGACTGCTTGGCCTGCCACGACGACTGGGGCGATGCCCGGCTGCTGCTCCTGACCGCGTCGGCCCACGGGACCATGGCATGTCTCGACTGCCACGAAGGCATGTCCGACTACCCCCACCAGGTCCCGGAGAAGGGTGGACACTTCGCCGCCTGTTCCACCTGCCACGCCGACGCCTTCGCGGGCTTCGAGAAGAGCGTCCACGGCCCGACTCATCCAGCCACGGCCAAGGCCTTCGAGCACCGCTGCGCCACGTGCCACGGCGCCGTCCACAAGATCCAGGCAACAGCGTCCCACAACGTACCGGAGCACGTCTGCGAGCGCTGTCATGGCACGAAGGGGACTGCGACGAGACTCGGGCTGCCGGTCCAGCTCTGGTCGACCTACGAGGAATCGGTCCACGGACAGAAGCGAGCCCTGGGACAGCAGGAAGCACCGGGCTGCGCCGCGTGCCATGGATTCCACCAGGTGTTGCGACCCGACGATCCCCTGGCGCCCACGGCGCCGGCCAACCGGGTGGCCACCTGCAACAAGTGCCACGAAGGCTCTACGGAGCGCTTCGCCCTGGACTTCTCCCACGATCCAATCGACCGGGACAATCGCCCCATGGCCTTCGTGGTCAGGTTCATTTACGGAGTCCTGATCCTTACGACTCTTCTGTTCTTCGGAATCCTGGTTCCCCTGGAGCTCGGCTCCCTGGTGCTGCGAAAGGTCTTCAAGCTCAAGATCGTCCTGCCCGCGGAGGGTCCGGAGCAACGCTTCAGCAAAACCCAACGCTTTCAGCACGTCCTGATCATCCTCTCCTTCGTCGCGCTGGTCGTCACCGGCATTCCCCTCATGGCCGCCGCCGCCGACAGCGATGCGTCGGTAGTGAAGGCCCTGGGCGGCGTGGCACAGGCCGGGCTGATTCATCGAATCGCCGGGGTGGTCCTGCTCCTGGCCACGGCCTGGCATCTGCTCTGGCTCGCCTGGCTCCGGAAGACGGATCGATTCGAGGCAAAGATGCTGCCCGCCCTGGCGGACTTTATCGAGTTCAAGGACTACCTGCTCTGGGTTCTTCTCGTGAGGGAGGCGCCGCCACACCGAGAGGCCAAGTACGGCTGGATCGAGAAGCTCGAGTACTGGGCCTTCGCCTGGGGAACGATGGTGATGGGCGTTACGGGCCTCCTTCTCTGGTTCCCCATTTTCGCCGCTGAGTGGCTCCCCTCGGGCTCACTGGTGGTGCTGCAGCTGATCCACGGCTTCGAGGCCATCCTGGCCACCATGTCCGTGTTCATCTGGCACTTCTACACGGTCCACCTGCGACCGGGCACGTTCCCCATGAGTTGGACCTGGTTGACTGGAGCGCCGGTGCGGGAGCACAGGTAGGAGATTGGGCCCGGGTTACAGCCACGGGCCAGGCGCTAGTGGCACATCGCGCAGTACTCTTCCTTGTCCACGATGAGGACTCCGTGATGTCCGTTGTTCGACTTGTGACACTCGAGACAGCGGGCATCGTTGTCGATGGCGTGAATCTGATGGGAGAAGGTCTTGCCTTCGTAGGGAACTTCCACCTGCTCGATGCCAAAGTGACAGCGAACACACTCGTCGTCCCCCTTGTCCTGGAAGGTCCTGAGGTCCAGATCGGTCATGCCTGTCGCCAGTCCGTTGCTGGTGACCACACCACGAATGGCGTCATCGGCGTCGGACAGCAGTTTCCTGGAGAGCTGCACGTTGTGGATTCCTCTTCCTTGACGCAGTGCGCCAGCCACCTGGAGGGCCCAGGTGACGGTAGCCGATGACGACGCCGCGGCGGTGGGAGGAAGCTCGACGGACAGACTGCGAGCGTTGGTCTCCACGGCTTCGATCCCCTGCGTTATCTGTGCCATCCAGGCGGTGAACATGGGTTCGATGCCCTCCTCGTGACAGCGGCGACAGGCGGTCTTGTCGGGACGGCCACCGATGGCGGCGGTGTGACAGGCCTGACAGTCGATGCCGCTCCGGTACATGGGGGAGGGAGCGTCGCTTCCCAGGAGCGTACCGGCATAGAGGGCCGCCGGTCCCTGATGCATCGAGCTGTGGCAGCCGGCGCACTTCGTCCGGGAGACATTCACATCAACGGGTCTCTTCTGATGGGTGATCTCGTTGTGGCAGTTGAGGCAGTCGACGCCGCGGACGCTGACATGCTTCTCGTGGACCTCGATGGGATTGCTGTAGTGCTCGATGGCCTTGGGATCGGCGTGACAGGACCAGCACCGGTTCTTGCTCACCGGTCCGGTTCCCTCCACCACGCTGGAGTGACAGTGCTGGCAGCTGACGCCTCGAGCCACGATGTCCTTGTGGCTGGTCCTGGTGTCCTGGTACTCGATCTCCTTGTCCGGCACGTCGTGGCACTCGGTACAACGGGCCCCTCGTGGAGGCGACCCGTCAGCCATGGGCTTGAAGTGGCAGAGATAGCAAGCCTGCCTGGCGATGGTCATGTGATCCCTCGTGTCGAGCTGGGCATGGCAGGTGGTGCACTTCAGATGCTTGTCACGGATGGAAACTCGGGTGTGGATATCATGGCGGAACTTGATGGAACGTTCGGCGGCCTTCAGGTCGAGCTCCGTCTCCTTGTGGCAAGCCAGGCAGTTCTCGTCGCTCACGTCGGCCCAGGGACGGGTTCCGTGGGTCTGGGTGACATAGCTGACGAGCTGATTGAGGGCCGTGAACTTGCCCTTCAGCTTGCCCTTGAGACCTGGCTCGATGTGACATGCCAGGCAGTCGACGTCAGCGTGGGGTGATCGGTTCCAGGAGTCCCAGTAGGGAACCATGATGTGACAGCTCTTGCAGAAGGCCGGCGTCGACGTGGCGTGATAGGCCACGGGCACCAGGGCCAGGGCGACGATGATGGCAAAGGGCAGCAGTCGAGCCAGATACCAGAGGGCTTCTCTCAGGGTGATGGGCGCATCCTCTTCAGGTGCACCGGCGATGGCCTCGTCTGTTGACACGACCTCGGAGTCTCGAGGTTCCTCCTGGCTCTCGCCATCATTTTGCTCTTCTGACACCCTGACCTCCTGCTAGCCCCCATGGATCGACACGAACCGGACCCTGACGGCCCGGCTCGAAAACGGTTGCTTGTCTGCTCGGAACCTCCGAGGCTCTTACCGGGACCGCTCCGGGCTGGGTAGCATCCGATCGGCTCCCCAGCCCAGACAGATACCGATCATGGAACCGAAAGCAGCCAGAGCAAACCAGAACAAGGCGCTACCCATGAGGACACTGGTGGTACCTGGCTCGGAGGCGCCCCCGACCTGCGTGGCGATCCGGACAAGTTCTCCCGGACCCGTCACGGTGGCGGGAATCAGGCCAATTATGAGGAAGACCAGGGAACCGAAGACGGCTCCTCCTCCAGCACCCAGCATTTCCAGTGTTCTCATCTGTACCTCCGCTCCGGCCCCTTGTGACGCCCTGCAATTCCGTGCCACCGGGGATCGGGATTCATGCTCTGATTGGTGTCCCTGCTCCCGCAAGGTTCGTGCCGCCGATCACAGCGGGACAAAGGGTCCTCCATGGATTGATTGAAGAGCCCGTCAGGTGCTGTCCGTCCCGCAACGGAGAGCGAGTGGCGGGAGTGTGTTTCGCCAGAGGAAGTGGCATCCGAAACGTTGACATGAGAAGTTACACGGAGGTCGCGGAGGTCACGGAGAGCACGGAGGTCCTTTTGGAGACTCTGTGCTCAAGGCGTCACTTCTCTTCGATCCCCGTGACCTCTGTGACCTCCGCGACCTCTGTGATCTCCGCGACCTCTGTGACCTCTGTGGATCCCCCACGGTTGCGGCCGCCCACCGCGACTTGCTCCCGCGGAGTGGCGAGTGCTCGACTGCGGTCCGGGTACCCATCGGGCCTTCCGTGCCTTCGGTCACGGTCGGACATGGTGTCCGCCAGGAATACGATTGGGTCCACCGCCACCGGATCGGCCCTGGGCCGATTGTCACTGGATTGGACATTGATGGACATCTGCCGTGTGGACGTCATCGGTCTCGGGAACAGAAAAACGGGCCGGCCCTGGAGGGGGCCGGCCCGTGGACGCCACATTGAAATCAGCGACGAGAGGTCAGGTCAAGCACATCGACTTACCTCAGGGAGCCGTTGGGGACATCGTTGCCTGTCAGGTCCTTGTAGGAGGACTGCAGCAGCTGCACCGTGTAGGAGGTGTTGTGAATACCGGTGCTGTGGTCTTCCTTGACAACGTTGATGTTCCAGACCGCCTTCAGCTGCTGGGTGGTGAAGCCACTCGGGTTGCTGGAGGTGGAGAAGACTGTCCAGGCCGCCGAGTTGACACTTTCCAGTGCTCCCTCGACGAGGGTGATGAGGCCGAGGACCTCCGTCTGGACACCTTCAGTTGTTCCGTCACCATCGTAGTCGGCCCGGGCTGGCCGATCGAACGTGGCCGCCGATACCCAGTCCTGCCCCTGGTGACAACCGGAGGTTCCACAGGCCTGGGCGGCGTTGTGACTGCCGTCCTTGCCGGTGACCCGGAAGGTGTGCTCGCCCTTGGAGTCGATGGTCCGGGATATGGGACCCGTTGCCATGTGACAGGTGATGCACTTGTCCGCGACGCCGGTTGTGTGGAATGAGTTCGTGTATGCCTTGCCCGGGTACTCGAATCCGCCGGTCCCGACGAACATGTCGGCCTGGCCGCTGTGGTGGGGGTCGAAGTGAGTGGTGTTCGGGTTTCCAACCCTGTCTTCGAACCCTCTTCGAGCGTGGTGGCACATGATGCAGGTGGCCGCCTTGCCCGTGTTGGTGATGACCGTACCATCGAGCAACTTCATATCCTTGTTGTAGACCCGTAGCTGGTGGTCCGATGGGTCCCGGGAACCCGGCGTGCTGGTCTTGTGCGGATCGTGGCAGCTGGCGCAGGTGATGACGGCGTTGGTGGTGTTCGCGCTCGAGACCTGGCTCGAGGTGAAGGAACCGACCAGCTGTATCGGTCCCGAGGTCGCTGTCGTGTTCGCCCATGCGGCTGCGTCGATGTAGGCTCTGCCGCTGTGACAACCGGAGCAACTCGTCCGGCTTCCTCTGCCGAATCCGCCAGTGGTGCTGGAGTGATTCGCCAGGTACCACTCACCGGGCTGGGTGGCGTGGCACTGTGCACAGACTGCGGCGTCCATGCTGGTGGCGATGGTCGACTTGTTGCCGTTGTGCTGGCCACCAGGACCGTGACACGACTCGCACTGAATGCCTGCCAGGTTTTTGATGCTCGCCGGCTGGGCATCGAATGTGCCGGCCGTCCGAGGTGATGGAACCACCCAATTTGCTGCCCTCGCTGCATCGTCGAAACCTGCGTTATCAGCTGTGGGAGTCAGGTCGAACCCGGTGGTGTGACAGTAGGTGCACCTGTCGGCGTAGAACGATCCGTTCACACCATCGAGGTGCCGCTGGAGCTTGGAGGCATGCCAGGTCTGGGCCCAATCATCGTACTTCTCCAGGTTGTCGGCCAGGAAGCCGCCCTTGCTGTGACAGCTCTTGCAGTTGTTGACGCCGACGTAGGTTCCGGCGCTGATGGTCAAGGTCGCCTCGTGCTGACCGGCTTCCTTCACGGTGTACTTGCCGACCACATCAGGAATCAGCAGTGGATTCCGGGTGTTGGCGCCGACGAGCATAGCAGTCGAGCTGCTCGGCTTGGACTCGAGGGTCCAAGAATAGATGGACAGGACCGGTGCGTTGAAGTAGACCAGAGATCCAACGCCCACGTTGGTCAGGCTCGATCCCCTGGTGCCGGGGTCGACGGTCTTGCTCGCAGTGGCGGTCAACCCGTTCGGGTCCGTCACGGTGAGGGTGAAGTGATAGAACTCATGCATATCCGGCACGCCCAAGATGCTGTACTCGCTGGGAACCGGAATCTTGAGAGCCTCCATCACGCCTGTCGGACCGGTTGTCACGAAGGACGCCGTCGCCTTGTCGGAGTCGACGATGGTCACCTGATGCTTGTCGCTGGAAGCCTGGGTCCACTTGTAGGCAAGCGTCCCGTTCTCCGGGTCCGTGCCGGTCCCGGCGAGAATGGCGGTGCTGCTGTATCCAACACCGAAGGCATTGCTGCCCGCCGCGGCGGTTGGGGCCTGGTTCGGGGCGGCGAGATCGTTGGCCGTGACCGTCACCGAAGCTGTCGCGGTGCCGCCCTTGCCGTCCAGAACAGTTACCTGGAAGACGTAGGTGCCGCCCGTGGTTGGCGTGAAGCTGGCGTCCTTGGTGCTCGAGTTGAGGATAGACACTGCCGGACCCGAGGTCTGAGTCCAGGCGTAGAAGATCGTGTCGTTGTCAGGATCGCTGGCCGTCGCCGACAGAGTCACCGCATTGCCAGTGGTCACCGTCGCCGGGCTGGCGCTGGCCGAGACCGACGGGTTCTGGTTCGTCGGTGTCGTTCCTCCACCATCGCCGCCGCCACCGGTCGCGGCTGCCGTAACGGTCACCGAGACCTGGTCCGTGTCGGAGTCGCCCAGGGGGTCCGTGGCGGTGAAGCTGAACACGAAGGTTCCCGCAGCCACGGGGGTAAAGGACATGGTCACCGTGTTGCCATTGGTGATGGTCGTCGTGACACCTGAGACCTGCTTCCAGGCGAGGAACAGGGAATCGCCGTCAGGGTCGCTGGCGGAGCCGGTGATGCTGATGGCCGTGCCGGCCGTGCCGGACTTGTCCGCTCCGGCGGAAGCCGTCGGCAACTGGTTGATCTTGACGGTGAAGGAGGCCAGGACGTTTCCGTTGGCGTCGGTGATCTCGAAGGTGCCTCCGGAGGTGAACGTGATTCCGAAGAACGTCACGTTGCCCTGGAAGTCAGTCTGTCCGGAGCCGACGGTCGTCTTGCCGGACTTGGACTTGGGGCTGGTCTGTACCAGATTGACCTGCTGGCTCGGCGGCAGGTTGCCCACCTGCAAGTTCGACTGAACGCCCGCCTGTGCGGCATTCGTGTCCTGAGCCTGGCCGACAACGGCCGTGCCGCCAACGGCGGCATTGACTGCCACGGCCGACGGCACTGACGGCGCCGTCGCAGCTGCCGAGGTACCGCTCGATACCACCCCGGAACTACCACCACCTCCACAACCGACCGAGCTCATCATGAGCGCAACCATCAAGACTGCGACTGAAACCTTTGCAATACATCGGGTAAACAAGATTGTCCTCCTCCCGCCGTCTCCCTCGCCGTTCGCGGGGAAGATGAAATCGATGTGCTGACTCGACCCGTCGCAAATGCCGGACCACTCGCACCGGACCGTAACTGCAGACACAAGACAATCTGTGGCCCTGCTCTCAGGCGGACCAAAATGGGGCACCCAGGTCACTTCATGCCGGACATCTTGCCCTCCATGCAGCGGCGCCGCACCCGTCCTACCGGGACCGGCCCGTCCGCTCATGACGCGATGCATCAATGGGCGGGAATGACAGCGAGGGCGCCTCGAGGCGCCCTCGCTCGTATCACTCAATCTCCGCTCAGAGAACGGATTGTCGTCGCTTCTGGCTCAGGGAGCCATCGGAACCTTCCCTTCCCCATGGTGGCAAGTTCCACACTTGACCTTCACGCCTGGAACGGCACCCTTGAGGAACTTGTTGGTGCTCATGGTCAGCTTGCCCATGGTCTTGGTGTTACCCGGGTCCGTGTTGTCCGACTTGACGGCATTGTTGGCCGCGGACGCCGGCATCTTCAGAGATCCCCGGTGGCATCCGTAGCAGGTCATGCCATTAGACCCCAGCGCCTCGTTGATGGTCTTCGTGAGGGCCACCATCTTACGAGCGATCCCGTAGGCCGGCTTGTCCTCCTTGTCGAGCTCCTTCATGCTCACATGACACTCGAGGCACTTCACGCCCAGGGCCTTGTTCCAGGCAGCCATCTCCTTCATGACCGCCTTCTTGTCCATACCCTTCAGCGCCTGAAGGTTGACCGGATCTCCGGCGTAAACGCCGGACAGGGACACACAGAGCACCAGGAAGGCACTCATCAACACAACACTCTTCATTCTGCCTCTCACCTACGCCTCCTTTCCGATACTGCTCGTCCAACGGACCTCCGCCAGACCATAAACTACCCGATTCCCTGCAAGGCTCATGCCGGAACGACCGCGCCGATCCGACCGGCATCCATCTTAGTGTTGGGAGGAGGTGGAAAGTCACGGAGGAGTCTTGGAGAGTCGGGCCTCGGACCTCGGGAGCCGGGCAAGACAGCTCAGTTGGGCCGAAACGCAGAATCGGCTGCTCCACACGCCAAACCCCGTCATCCGTAGCCCGAAGCCCGAAGCCCGAGGCCCGAAGCCAGAAGCCCGAGGCCCGAAGCCAGAAGCCCGAGGCCCGAGGCCCGAGGCTCGAGGCCCGAAGCCCGAGGCCCGAAGCCCGAAGCCCGAGGCCCGAGGCCCGAAGCC
>JAJFLN010000734.1 GCA_021772705.1 Candidatus Cloacimonadota bacterium
GTCGAGTAGCTGCCTGAGAGTCGGCCCAGGCGCCCCTGTGCTCAGCATCTCACCTCTCCAGACGAAAACCTCTGTGCTCTCTGCGATCTCTGTGAGCTCCGTGATACCCAATGTTGGCTGCCCCCTACGGGACATGCACCCATCCCGAGTGAGGCCGGTACTCCAGTGGCTCCGTCGAGATGCCTCGTGGTACCCTCGCGGCATGATGAGAACGCCCCGTTTCCTCCTGCTGACCGCACTCCTGACACTGGTTGGATGCGGGTTGTCGACCACCCCCAGAGAAGCCGATGTGCTGGTCCAACCCCTGGAGCAGAACCCCCTGACCCTGGACCCGGCCCTCTGGAGTGACGTGGCCAGCGGTCGGATCATGTGTCTGATTTCCAGCCCCCTCGTCCGGACCGACGAGAAGATGAACATCGTGGGAGACCTGGCCGAGAGCTGGACCGTCAGCGACGACAGTCGGGTCTTCACCTTCAAGCTCAACGGGGCAGCCAAGTTCAGCACCGGCCGGAAGGTGACGGCAGAGGACGTGAAGTACTCCTTTGAGCGGGTCATGACCCAGGAGACCCGGGCGCTGCGGACCTGGGTGTTCAGCCCCATCAAAGGAGCGGCGGCTTGCCTGGAGGGGACCACCTCCTCGATCGAGGGGATCTCCGTCCTGGATGAGTCCACGGTCCGAATCGAGCTTCAGGATCCCTTCGCGCCATTCCTGAGCTACATGGCTATGCCCTGTGCCGCGGTGGTTCCAAAGGAGGACGTGAAGCGGCTGGGAGACGACTTCTCCAGGTCCCCCGTCGGCTCTGGCCCCTACGAGCTGGTCAAGTGGGTCAACGATTCTTATCTGGAGTTGAAGGCCAACCCCGAATGCCATCTGGGAAAGCCGAAGCTGAAGGGCCTCCGGTTCCGGATTCTCAAGGAGCCGCTGACACGGGTCTCGGAGTTTCGGCTCGGCAATCTGGACGTGATCGCCATCCCGCCCTCGGAACGAGAGTACTTCCAGTCGAGCGAGGTATGGGGCAGCCGTATCATCGATCAGGCTGGATTGAACTTCTACTACCTGGGCCTGAACTGCGAGAAGGCTCCCACCGACGACATCCGGGTTCGCCGGGCCATCGCCATGGCCATCGACCGGACGGCGATCCTCAAGTCCGTCAGGAAGGGCCAGGGAGTGGAAGCCTTCGGACCGATCCCGCCCACCCTGGGCGGAAACGATCCGTCCTACAAGGGTGTGGCCTACGACCCGGACGGAGCCAGGAAGCTCCTGGCGGAGGCGGGCCACCCGAAGGGCTTCGAGCTCGAGCTGGCCCAGGGTGACAGCAAGGACAACCTGGAGGTGACCCAGATCCTGGCGAGCTTCCTGGAGCAGATTGGTATCAAGGTCAGGATCACGGCCTTCGAGTGGCAGACTTTCAAGTCCCGAGTCAACGACGGCCTCACCCAGTCCTACTATTTGAGCTGGTGGGCCGACTACGCCGATGGTGAGAACTTCCTCTTCCCCCTGTTCCACTCTTCCCAGGCCGGCCCAGGGGGCAACGGTCCGCGGTACAAGGAACCGGAAGTGGACCGGATGCTGGAGCAGGCACGAAAGACGGTGGACAAGAAGGAGCGGGAGAGTCTCTACAGCGACATAGCCCGCCGTGTGGTGGAAGACTCCAGCCGGGTCTACCTGTTCCACAAGGTGGATCAGATCGTCACCCAGCCCTGGACCCGAGGAATCCGGCTCTACCCGGTCTTCAATTCGACCCGATACCTGGACACGGAGATCCTGGCCGACAAGCTGCCCAAACCCTGACAGGCCGGGTCAGTCTTCGGTCGAGTCCTGGTCGTCAGCCTGGAGCCAGTACCGCTGGTACTCGCGACAGAAACTCAGAGTCGACATGTCGTCCATCCTGTCGATGTAGACCACGCCGTCCAGATGATCCGCTTCGTGCTGGACCACGGTGGCGAAGAACCCCTTGGCTTCGAACGACAGGGCCCCACCCTTGCGGTCCATGGCCTCCACCCGGATCTGATTCGGCCGGGTCACGAGGCCACGCATGTCAGGCACCGAGAGACAGCCCTCCCAGTTGGACTCCTTCGTGTCGCCCGTGACGGTGATGACCGGGTTGATCAACACCGTGAGAGGCACCGAAAGGGCA
Organism: Candidatus Cloacimonadota bacterium; assembly: GCA_021772705.1. Lineage (GTDB taxonomy): Bacteria > Muiribacteriota > UBA6191 > JACPRK01 > JACPRK01 > OFTM100. The sequence goes on from JAJFLN010000734.1 coordinate 2,139, forward strand.
TCGGGATATCGGGGATTGCCGGCCACTTCCATGACGACGATTCGCCGGGAGTCGCTCACCTGCGGCGCCGCCAGGCCCACGCCATCGTAGTCCCGCATGGTCTCGATCATGTCGTCGATGAATCGCTGGGTCGACTCCCGCAGCAACTCGGACTTCTTCAGCGGCACCGCGGTCCTTCTCAACACGGGGTTTCCGAGCACCGCCACTTTCATCACTGTCATCTCTGCCTCCAAGGGTCCTGTCCGGGACCGCCGATGATAGTACGGCTCCCATCCAGCTTGCAACGCGGGGGAGGAAACGGGAGCGGGTATGACCCGTTCACCCTGAGCTTGTCGAAGGGGGGGCGCTGGGAGTGCGTCGGAGTATCTTCGCGACCTGCCGGGAGGAGTCGGCCCGGATGCCAGTACTCCGACGCGCTCCTGGACCACCGACGACACGCCCATCATCCTTGATTCCACTCTTGCCTCGTGTTACCCTTTTCGGCTTCCTTCGCCCTCGCGAGAGAGGCGAGAGCCACCGGAATGAAACGATTCTCGCTCACATCGCCGCACGCGGTCGCCTTGCTGCTGAGCCTGCTCCTGGTCACGGGATGCGGAGGCTCTTCGGGCAAGTCTCTGCCGGCCGGCGCTCGCCCCGTGCGGCTCTGGCACTCCATGGCCGGGGATCTGGGAAAGACAATGCAGGTCATCGTCGACAAGTTCAACGCCAGGCATCCCATGACCCCCATCGTTCCGGTCTACCAGGGCGGGTACGACATGCTCTCCCAGAAGATCCGGACTGCCGTCGTGGCCGGCCAGCCGCCCGAGATGGCCCAGATGTATGAGGCCTGGACCGCCTTCCTGAATCGGGATGCGGGCCAGGAGGCTGTGGCGAGCCTCTCTCCGCTGCTGGAGTCTCCCGGGTTCCAGAAGGACGACGTGTTCCAGGTCCTGCGGGACGATGTCACCTTCGACGGTCACGTCCTGGCTTTGCCATTCAACAAGAGCTTCCCGGTCATGTATTACAACAAGGACCTCTTCGCAGAGGCTGGCCTGGACCCGGAGAAGCCCCCGGCAACCTGGGAGGAGTTCACCGAGTACGGCCGGAAGCTGACAAAGGACACCAACGGTGACGGCCGGATAGACCAGTGGGGCTGGTCTTTCGTGCCTGACGCCTGGATCTACCTCTGCAAGGTGCTTCAGAACGGCGGTGAATTCCTGAACGAATCCAGGACCCGCGCCCGGTTCGATGAACAGCCCGCCGTGGATGCCCTGCAGCTGTTCGTCGACGCCATCAAGGGTCCGAACCCCTATGCCTATCCGTCGACGGAGTTCGAGCCTCAGAACGAGTATGTGGCCGGCAAGGTGGCCATGGTGATCAGCTCCTCCGTGTCCAAGAGTTTCATGAAGCCCCTGATCCGGTTCGACATGGGACTGGCGCCGATTCCGCAAGGACCCAAGATGGCCGCCATCGTGTCGGGAACAAACGTGGGGATCTTCCGCAAGGCCCCGGAGGACCTTCAGAAGGTGGCGGCGGAGTTCCTGCAGTTCTTCACCAACACAGAGAACACGACTTACTGGTCGATCAAGACGAATTACATCCCAGTCCGGCACTCCGCAACAGAGTCCCAGACCTGGAAGGAATGGGTCGCCCTGGACCCCACAGCCGGTGTGGCGATCAAGCAGATGGAGTACGCGAGCTTCGAGCCCCGCTTCCCCGAGTGGGTCGACTGCCGCAAGATCATCAACCAAGCAATGTCCAACGCCTTTCAGGACAGGGGGAACGTGGCGAAGCATCTCGCCACGGCCAACACGCGGATCAACCTGACCCTGGCACGTAGAATGGAGAGAAACCGATGAACCGAGCCCAAGCACCCTCGGCAGATGCCGCCCTTCGGCAGGCAGTCAACGAGATGACTCTGCGGAAGATGGACGGCCGGGTATCCGGCAGCCCGCGGCTGAAGTCTCCAGCGCCAGCGCAATCTGACGCCCTCCACCAGGCCGCCAGGGCCATCAGGGAGGGCAAGAACTTCCTCGTCACCAGCCACCTTCGCCCCGACGGCGACAACCTGGGCGCCCTGACGGCGATCCTCCTGATCCTTCGTCGCCTGGGCAAGCCCTACCGGGCCGTCAACCGAGGTCCCATCCCGGAGAACATGTTCTTTTTGCCCCTCGTTGATGAAGTGGTCATCTCGGAGGATTGCGGAGAACCCTCCGATGTCTGCATCGTCCTCGACACACCGACCCTGGATCGAACGGGCTATGACTGGAAGCAACAGTGGCCCGCCGGGACCGTCATCAATATCGACCATCATCCTGGCGGCGAGTTCTACGGTGACATCAACGTGGTCGACACCTCGGCTCCGGCGAGCTGCTACCTGGTGTACGAGCTGGCAGGAATTCTAGGCATCGAAATGACTCCTGATCTGGCGACCTGTCTCTACACGGGTTTGATGACCGACACGGGCCAGTTTCGCTATCCCAATGCGACCCAGGAGACCTTCCGGGTCGCGGCTCATCTGATCGACCGCGGCGCACCTCACAGTGAAATCTACAAGGCCGTCTACGAGCAGCAGTCCCTGGCATCCCTGTCCCTGCAAGGTATGGCCTTCTCGGCCATGAATCGCCGCCACCACGACAGGCTGATCTGGATCGAGATCACCCGGGACATGCTTCGTCAGGCTGGCGCCAACCCGACCGACGTGTCGACCATCGTCAGCAAACTGACCACCATCCAGGGGGTCCGCATCGGAATGACCCTGGAGGAGAAGGCCGACGATCAGACCCTGGTGGAGCTCAGATCCGTGGGAGACATCGATGTGGGCCAGATCGCACAGCGGTTCGGCGGCGGGGGACACAAGAACGCTTCAGGTTGCTGCTATCCCGGACCTCTGCCGGAGATCCGGGACCGGCTGCTGGAAGCCATCGCCGAGATCCTCTGAGGCCAGGGCGATGAAGGCGGAGTGCTGCCCGGTCTGCAATGCGCCCCAGGATCTCCACGTCGAGGACCTGGGCGGAGGCCTGATCGAATGCCGTGCCTGCAAGGCCCTCCTGAAGGGCTTCGTCATTGGAAACGCCTCCGACCGGCAAGTGAAGCTGCTCGAGGTCGTGGGTGGGAAGGCCACGACACCTGAAGAGCTGTTCTCCTTCAGCGACGAGTTCCTCAAGAAGTACCGCCCCTACAAGAAGCTCGGGGAGGGGGGCATGGGCATCGTCCACAAGGCCGTGGAGATCACCACCAGCAAGCGGGTGGCCGTCAAGAGCCTGCTCTTCGATGACATCCCGGAGCTGACCCAGCGGTTCATTCAGGAGGGCCAGTTTCTCGCCCGAATGGACCATCGGCACATCGTGAAGCTGCTGGAGGTGGGACACGAGGGAGCCCATCACTACATGGTCTTCGAGATGATCGACGGCGTCACCCTGAAGCAGGAGCAGGACCGAAATCTTGAGGTGGACATCAAGCAGGCCCTGGAAATGGTGCAACAGGTACTGAAGGGGCTCGAGTATGCCCACAGCTTGGGGATCATCCACCGGGACATCAAGCCGGAGAACATCCTGCTGACCAAGTACGGCTACGTGAAGATCGCCGATTTCGGCCTGGCCAAGTCCTACAGCATGGGAATAGACGAGCACACGGAACCGACGGCGCCTCCCGAGCCGGTGGACCCTTCTCTCTCCAGCAGCCACTCCACTCTCGTCGTCTCGGGCATCCACCAGGAGCCGAGTCTCGACGCCTCTACGGCCCGGAAGACACGGGCGGACCCGAGCGAGCGAGGCCAGGCCGGCCCCATCGTCGGGACTCCGGCCTACATGTCGCCGGAACAGGCCCAGGGACGAAACGTCAATCACCAGACCGACATCTACGCCACGGGGATCATCCTCTGGGAACTCCTGGCGGGGCGAACGCTCTACACCAGCACCGACATCCTGGCGATCTTGGAGAAGCAGATCGAGCACACCCCGGAGCTCGTGAGCCAGGCCAACCCCAGAGTTCCCAGATTCCTGGACGAGATCGTCTCCCGGGCCCTGGCCAAGAGCCCCCTGGACAGGTATCAGTCAGCAAAGGACTTCGGCCTGTTTCTCAGGAAGGCGATCCAGCGGCTGGAGAGCAAGACGAGCCAGATGGCCATCGTGGCGGCGGATCCGAGGCGCCTCTCGAGCTCCAGTTTCTCCAGCGCCAAGCGTCCCGCCGCTCAGGGAGATCCTCCGGTGGCCTGGAAGCCCTTCGTCTGGGCCGTGGTGGGACTGGCCGTCCTCGCCCTGAGCCTGGCGCTCTACTCCGGCTCCCTGAGCGGAAGATAGTTTCCGGGAGCTGAACCGGAGAACTGGCTGACAACGATCCGATGAGTTGGGGACTGGCTCATGGTCGCCTGCCAACTCGCCAGATCATGAGTGGAAACCGTTGTTCCAGTCCTTGACTCACATCTACGAATCGAAACAACTCATTCGTTTCGTCTGGCTTCCAGTAGAGACACCGTGTGCTGAAATTCAGCATCGCGTTTTGAGTGTCCACGACATAGTTCAAGCGCAACTCGTGCAAGAGCTGCGGAAACTCATCAGCCAAGACTGCCTGCCTGACGCGCGGATTCACCAAGCCATCGAGGTTCACCACGTCCTTGCCTGAGTACCAGCTCAGGATACCTGAGTTGAATGATCCGATTCGATCCTCGTGATGAAACACCAAGCTCATAGCTCTGGCCGCTTGATACTGCTTTTCCTGACCTTTCCATGGAGGGTCGAGCCGGAGTTTAAAGTCTCCGATCAGCAGGCTCCCGGACCAGATAAGAAGCACGGCTATCCGCAGTGCGGAGTTCCTCTCACCCGCCCACCGAACAACAGCCAACGCGATGACGTAACCCGCATACATTACTCCCCCCAATGCCCACCCGTGATACACCGCATCCAGCAGGCTGCATGCGATGCTCCAGCTGACGATGTGCAGCAGCGCGAGCACCGTGGCCAAACCCCATCTCCGATCACTCGAGCTGAAAGCCAGGGCGAGCACCAGCAGACTCACGGCGAGGATCTGGCCCCCAGCAGATACAGAGCGAGGAACGTTGATTGTGCTGACGATCGGAGCCAGGGCGTGGCCGGTCCAAGTCCAGAACAAGTTGATCGCAACATGTGCAAGGCCGTGCTCACTTGCAGCTTGCTCAAGCACCGTCTTTCGCCAGAGCAGCTTCATCGCTCCGGAGTCCTGGACCGGATCTCCCGTGATCCCCGTGCAGAGCAACACCACTGCCAGGTATCCCGTCAATAGACCAGCCGCTACCAATATGAGTCTCTTGCACGCCTTTGGAGATCGGTACGCTGCGGCAACCCAGATCGCAAGAGCCACCATCACCGGAGCGAGCAGTATGAAATCTGATCGGGCGAGAGGCATGAGCACCATAGCAAGCAGCCATGGCCAGACTGGCCCCTGGACCTCTTCGTCGCTTTTCTTGTCCAGAACCCTGATGACGGCAAGCAGGGCTAGTGGACTCAGGAGAAGACACAGTCCCGCCTCCATCCCCATGGAAGCAGCCGACACGGAGTTCGGATTCAGGAGCCACAGGACCGTGACCCACGTCCTGATTGGTTCATCGAAGCCGAGCCGTTTCGTCAAAACGTAAATCGGGACCGTTGACATCAGGAACATAGCGAAAGATAGAGCTATGGCAGTTTGTGGCAAGTCCCAAGGGCTGAAAGGCCTCAGGATGATGAGCAGGCACGCGTGCAGGAAGTGGACCCCGGTTGTAGGTGTTTGCCCGTCGAAACTGAATCCTCGACCGAGGCAGAAGTTGTGTACGATCTTGCAGTAGTAGTAGGCGTCATCGGGAACACGGAGGACCAACTCTTCTGGAGGAAGAGAGAGCAACCACCCCAACCAGAGCAACAGGAGTACCTGCACGGATACAATCATCAAGGCGGTCCTGCGAAAGCCTCTGTCTGCTTTGACGACACCCCCGTCGAATGTGCTGGTAAACGTCACGATCCCGCTGCAGCCCCCATTCGTGCCTCTCCCGAGAGCTCAGTTACGCCCTTCGAATAAGCAACCTCACCATCTGTTCAGCCGAATTCCCCACGCATACAATACCACCCACCGAAAACTTCCTGAGACGACCAAGTTCATTCCGGGCTTCTCCCATTGCCGATAGACTGAGGCTGTTAATCAGCACTCTCAGTCCCACCAGTGCAATTGGGGGGTTGGGGGGGCTGGCTCCCCCAACGGGGTGTGGGGCTGAGCCCCACTACCGCGAAATCCAGTGTGGCTCACTGGCATTGCTGTGAATTGAACCCGGTACCTCAGTCCGGCCCGCTGGAGTTCGG
>JAJFLN010000735.1 GCA_021772705.1 Candidatus Cloacimonadota bacterium
GGCCGCCTTGGCTGGCTGGTCCTTCTTCTGCGTGTGTCTATCGCTCGCGATCCAAGCAGTGCTTCCACAAAGACAACCGAGACGCCCCCAGATCACGGGGACCGTTGCAGACAGCGCAAGTCGATAACAGAAGAATGCAGCAGACGATCTCATCTGTCACGCCGGCTGCTGTCGCAGCCGACGCGCCAGACCGGGGCGACACCTCCGCTCCGCTCCGGCATCACCCCTTGACCTCGCAGCTGATTCTAGACGTTATCGAGAACTTCTCCTTCTCAAAACTGCCCTACCTCGCCCCTACACACGACCTCTGCCCTGTCCGCTCTCCACTACCCGCACGGGTTCCGATACCCGAGCGGCTTCCGAATTGCTTCCCCCACGATACCCCGCCATCGACGCATGCCGCTGCAGACCCTGTCCGCTCACACCACATTCGGGCAACCGCTATTGACAACCACGAGCGCAGCTTGCAAGTATGCCGCTACGCCCTGTCTCAGAGACACGCCTTTCTGCCTTCCATAGGGGGACCCCGTTGGCTCCGAAAATTGACCCAACTCAACTACCGACACTTCAAAACTTTATCCTACCGATTGCAGGCTGGATCGGCGTCTCAACGGCCTGCACCATGGCAGGCTTGGCCGTAGCCGCAGGCTCCTTCAGCGCTACGTCGTCGCAACAGAGTGCACTCTATGGGTTCTTGGTTCTCCTCTTTCCTGTTTACGTAAACCAGATCACACTCTTCGAACAAGACACACTTACGCTGTGCATCTCCGATAGGGCACAAGGAGGAGTGCTCTGGAAGTGGCTAAGGCAGAACGCAGTCGAAGTACCCTTGTTCTTCTTCCTGACTCAAACCGTAACTATTCTCCTCCTCCTTGTCATTCGGGGCCAAGACCCGGCGGTGGTATTCCCACTGGAAACACTGCTTGCGGCCGCACCCTTCTATCTAATTGCAATTCACCGGACGGCAATTTGGCCAGATGACCGCTGCTTCCTGTTCATAAACCGAATATTCTTTCCCTCAGTTCTTACTTGCGTCTGCTCCTTCATCCTGGGTTGGTCCTTGACGGCAGCCCCCCTTGCAAGAGCTCTTGAACTGGGATTGACCGTAGCTCTTCTCACGGTATTCTGGGGTTGCTCATTGCGCGTGTCCCCGTCACGCCTGGCCCAGTATGGCTCCCTCGCTCTCGTCGTATTGATGGGTCTGTCTCTGTTCTCCAAGACGTTTCCAACATTCCTGCCCAAATACGCCGACTGGCTTACGGTAGTTTCCTTCGGGCTTCTCATGACACTCGTCATGGGCGTCGCGGAATCTGGTCGTGTTACATCTAAACTGATGTCCGATCAACCACACTACTTACCACCTAATCAGTACGATGACATGACCCCCACAGAGTTCTTTGAAGCCGGGACCAACTTGGCAACCGCCACTTGCGTTCCGCTTCTTCCGTGCACGATTCTCCACCCATCGACCAACATCTACTACACGCTTGGCGTATTTCTCTTTGCCCCAGTTCAATACGCTCTTTGGATGTTCTTGCGCCGCCGTTTCACCACGCGGTTTTGGACACCGGTCTCAATTGTTTGCGGTCTCGCTGTACCGATGCTTGCAATCTTTGGCGTGACATTTGGGGACCCTCCCCGCATTCCGTGGACGCTGCACGAGATAGGCGCGCTTCTCACGTGCATGACGGCATCTGTCGCTCTCGGTGCTTACTACGTTTATAGATCCCCGCTTGCCAACGCCATTTCTCGCCCTCTCCAGTTGCGGCCTTTTCTAAACTCTTCCGTTTGCTTTGCTTGGACAGGTTTGCTGGCCACAGTTCTGGCGGCAACCGCATCCCTCTGGCACTTCATTGTAATTCAAGCGTCAGGCCTTCCTTCCGACTGGCCGACCCGTCTTTGGCTGCTCCAAGTGTTCTACTTTGTAACGGCATTTCTTCTCATCTTTGTCGCATCTCGTGCTCACGCTTCCCGCCAACCCGTAACCGAGACACCTCCGGCGTCCACCGAGCCTCCTCCCCCAGTTGAAGACGCTTCCTCCGGATTGAAGCAACGGAGCATGTCTCCTTTACGTGGAGTGTGGATATCCTGTCGGCCTCTAACGTCAGCTATTGCCGGGACACTTACCTCTATTGTTCTCATGCGATTGGCAGAGTGGCCTATCTTGTATGCGCTGGCTGGCGGTCTTCCGATCGTCCTTGCAACATCGTTCGGTTTCTTGACGAACGACATTTATGATCGGTTCAAGGACCTGCGGTCCCCTCAACTCAAGCCGATAGCTTTGGGTGCGGTGCCTTTGCCAATAGCATATCTCACTGCCGCAGCCATAGCTGCACTAGCCCTGGCACTCTCGATAGTCGTATCCGGTTCTCGTGGATTGCTTGGTTGCGCCATCATCCTCGCTTCTGTCGTGCTCTATTCGCCCGTTTCGTATCGACTGCCGCAGGCCAAAGTGTTCTTCACGGCCTTTCTTGTCCTAACTCCTGTTGCGTATGGATGCGTAACTACTCGATCCTGGATTCCCCCCGCTCTCTTGATGTTGCTATTCTTTTTCATTGTTGGCCGGGAAGTCTTGCTCGACTCTCGGGATCTTTCGTGCGACACAGCATCCGATATTCATACGCTCTCGTACTATTTGGGGCGACTTCCCAGCGCTGTGATCGGCTGGGGCTTGATGTTCAGCTGCTCCGGCATTGCAGTCTTTCTTGATGCATCTGCAATGTCCTTCGTGTTTCGAGTAATCGCTTTCGCCGCGTTGCTTCCCTGTTTGTACGCGTACCGCCACAACGAGGTAAGAGCCTTGCGCGCAACCAGGCTTGCACTTCTCTTTGGATGTTTCGGCTTCTTGCCGTAGTCCGTGTTTCCAGTGGGCACCGCGCTTTGTAGAGTACTGCCGCAGCTTCTTCTGCTGCTCGTAGTACTCTCCGCGCTTTGCGCCGAGCGTTTCGGTACAGGGGCGGCGGTGTGCCCATGGCAGATTCTCCGCTTGAAATGGGACTTTCATTGGTGAGGCCGGCATGGTAGCTCTACTTCATGAAAGGAACCAAGCCGCCTGAGGGTGCAGAGAAGCTCTTCATCGAGAACAATTTCC
>JAJFLN010000736.1 GCA_021772705.1 Candidatus Cloacimonadota bacterium
CCACTATGGATGCCCGCATCCATAGTGGGGCGAACGGATCCGGAATAGGCCAGGGGACCCCCTACGGGACATGCACCCGGGATAAGTACTTCGAATTCAGGCTGCCTGTGATACGGTGCAGGGTTCCTGGCGACTCGCGACTCGATAGAGGCCAAGCTTGCGGCGATCCGGTCTGGATACTGGCTGTCCGGATGCTTGGCAGGTCTGCAGCAGAAGGTCTTCCTCGGGAACCTGGAGGCCAAGCGCGACTGGGGATTTGTCGGCGACTTCGTGGAAGCCATGTGGTTGATGATGCAGCAGGAATCTCCGGAGGACTGCGTGGTGGCCACCGGTGAGACTCACACGGTTCAGGAGTTCCTGGAGGCCGCTTTCGCCCACGCCGGCCTGGACTGGAAGGACCACGTGGAAAGGGACGAGCGATACCTCCGCCCCACGGAGGTCCATCTGCTGCAGGGGAACCCTCAAAAGGCCCGGACCCGGCTGGGCTGGGCGCCGAAAGTTGGCTTCGGTCAACTCGTGGAGATGATGGTCGACCACGATCTCGAGATTGCCCGCAAGGAAGCGGCCAGTTCGAGGACCTGATCGCTCGTTCTCGACGGGCCCCCTGCCCCGGATTGGGCCATTCACTCAGAGGGTTTCGAGACGCCATGGTGCCGGATCACCATGACTTGGCGTTAGCCATGGGCGGCCTGGCGGCACCATGGAAAGTCGATGGATACGGGCTGGGCATCGACTGAACACACCGAAAGCCTTTCCTTGACTGGATTCAGGTCCCTTGCGAGGTCCATCCTGGACTTCGAAAGTTGTTGACAAAACTGTTGACCATGACTATTTTGCCCAGTTCCAAAATCGTTCCTCAGCGCAGGATCAATTGGGATCATAGACCGCTTTTGACACCAGAGAGTATGGATTTCGACATTCAGGAAAGTGAGCTTCCTGTCTTCAAACTCATGAGAACTTCTCTAACCACAACGAACTTCATCATCGACCAGTTTCTGGCGTTCGTCCTCAGATTCCGTCGACCCGTCACCATGTCCGTGAATACCGCTGTCGTCATCGGGGGTTTCATCGCCGCTGTCCTGCTTCGGTTTGACTTCGTCTGGCCGGCGCACAGTCAGCTCGAATGGGCTTCCGTCCTGGGCGCCGTCGTTCTCGTGAAGCTGATCGTATTCTCTCGATACAAGCTGAACGAAGGCTGGTGGCGATTCATCGGCATTCGGGACGTCCCCCATTTCGTCATGGGCTGCGCTGTTGCCAGCACCATTCTGGTACTCCTCAATCTGGCCATCTGGAAAGATATCGCATTGCCGACCAGTGTTTTCGTCATCGACTGGTGTGTCTGTACCCTGGGCCTCCTCGGGACAAGGCTGTTCTCCCGCTTGATCGCTCAGAGCATGGCCGCTTCGGGCCGCGAACTTCAGCACAAGCACCCTTTGATCATCATCGGCGCCGGTCGCGGTGGGACCCGCGTTCTGGAGGAGCTGAGCCTGGAAGGCGGAGCCGGATACCACGTCAAGGGCTTCATAGACGACGATCCCAACAAGGCCGGAAGCCGGATCCGAGGCGTCGATGTCCTGGGGACAACTGACGACCTGGAGGAGCTGATCTCTTCTCACGGAATCCAGGACATCATCGTCGCCCTGGCGTCTCCGGGACATGACTGGCTCCGTCAGATCATGTCCACCTGCGAGCGCTTCAGGGTTCGCTGCCGCATCCTTCCCTCGTTTAGCGAGTACATCACGGGTAAGGCCAGTCTCGGTCAGCTTCGAGATATCCGCCTGGAGGATCTTCTCGGCCGCTCTCCCGTACAGATCGACGAACGCCACCTGGCGGGGGCGATGCACGGCAGGGTCGTCCTGGTCACCGGCGGCGCCGGCTCGATCGGGTCCGAACTCTGCCGCCAGATCGCTCGTTTCGGGCCCCGAATCTTGCTGGTCTTCGACAAGGACGAGTCCGGACTCTTCTACATGCAGCACGAGCTCAAGCGCCGATTTCCCGACCTGGAATCCTGTTGCATCATCGGAGACGTGCGCAACAAGAAGCGGCTGAGCCGACTGTTCAAGAAATACCCCATCTGTTCAGTGTTCCACGCCGCAGCCTACAAGCACGTACCCCTGATGGAGGACAGCGTCTACGAGGCGGTCAGCACCAATGTACTGGGAACACGAAACCTGGCCGAACTGGCGGTGGAAAACCGCTGCGATCAGTTCGTGCTCATCAGCACCGACAAGGCAGTGAGGCCCGTCAGCGTCATGGGCGCCACCAAGCGAGCCGCCGAGCTCGTCCTGGAATCGATTCCCGACAGCAACACCAGCCTGGTCGCCGTCCGGTTCGGCAACGTCCTGGGCAGCGCCGGCAGCGTGGTGCCCCTCTTCCAGAAGCAGATCGCAGCTGGAGGACCGGTCACGGTGACCCATCCCGATGTGACTCGCTACTTCATGACAATCCAGGAGGCCATCCAGTTGATCCTCCACTCCTCGATTCAGGCCGACCAGAGGGACCTGTTCATGCTTGACATGGGCGACCCGGTCTCCATCGTCGAGCTTGCGGAGAACCTGATCCGTCTGTCCGGACTTCAGCCGAACGTGGACATCCCCATCGAGTTCTCGGGCCTACGGCCAGGCGAGAAACTCCACGAGGAACTGCTGCTCAATTCAGAGGAATTCAGCAAGACCAAGCTGCCCAAGATCTTCCGTGTCCAGAGGATGTCCGTCGAGGCGACTCAGCTGGCTCAGCAGTTCGGGAAAATGACCCGGTTGCTCGACGAGTGTAACGATCGCAAACTGCTGGACTGGCTCAGAAAGACCGTCTGCGAGTACCGTCCAGGCACCCACCTCAAGTCGCTTCAGCCTACCGTGCTTCCTTCAACTCGGCTCTCCCAGCCCAAGTTTCAGCACACCCTGGACCCGGACAACAGCGTCGGCGGGACCGCTACGGCCGATTAGTCACCCTTCGACCGGGAGTGAGTTGACCATTCTCGCCGAGTCCTAGCGTGATTTCCAGCGCGGGTCCTGAGGCACGAGCTGCCGATGGTCGCTCGATCCGGGCCACTCCTGTTCGGCTGGCTGCACGCTCCGGTGCAAGTAATTCCCGGAACTCGGTTGACATCACAGGCAGTCATGGCTATCGTTCCTATCGCAACGATGGACTGATGCACAGGCAATAGCTGGCCCCTCGAGGTTCGAGCGGTGTTCGTCGTGTGAAATGAGAGAATCAGGGGAAGATGACACTCCAGGGCACCGCGAGCAATCGGTTCACCTCAAGCAGTCTCCTGTCAGTGGGCCGTCGACCTTGCCGGGATCGACGGCCCGGTCCAGAGGCCCCCGCAACCGGTCATGCCACTCTGCGGTGGATCAGTGTCTCCCTGTCGGCACCCTTCATCCGGCCCCGCACCACTCCGGAGGAACCGGTCTGCCCTGGGCCGGATGTCTTGACACTTCAGCTGTCTTCGGAGACTCCGATTGAACAGAAGCCCTCCCGGGCGATCCCACAGCACTCAGAAGTATCAGGTCCTTTCGCCCTTTCCTATGGGACCGATTTACCTGAGGGGCATCCAGAACCTCACAGGCGACATGCCGGTGGTTCATGCGATCTCCTTGATCTGGTTAGGATCTTGCATGACCGGAACGGATACCGACAGCAGGAGTCGCGTTTCCTGTCTTCAAACTCATGAGAACAACTCAATCTACCGCTAGCTTCGTTTCCAGCCAGTTTCTGGCCTGGGTCCTCAGATTCCGCCGCCCTGTCACCATGTCCGTCAACGCCGCTGTCGTTCTTGGCAGCTTTGTGACGGCCGTCTTGCTCCGGTACGACTTCTCCTGGCCAGCACACAGCCAGCTCGAGTGGACAGCCGTCCTCGGCACGGTTCTTCTCGTGAAGCTGATCGTGTTCTCCCGGTACAAGCTGAACGAGGGCTGGTGGCGATTCATCGGCATCAGGGATGTGCCCCACTTCGTCATGGGGTGCGCCGTAGCGAGCGCCATTCTGGGGCTCTTGAACCTGGCCATCGTTTCGGAAATCGGACTGCCGACCAGTGTGTTCGTCATCGACTGGTGTCTCTGTACTCTGGGACTTCTCGGGACACGGCTGTTTTCCCGGCTGGTCGCTCAGAGCATGGCTGCTTCGGACCGGGAACTGCAGCGCAAGCATCCCCTGATCATCATTGGCGCCGGCCGCGGTGGCACCCGCCTCTTGGAGGAGCTCCTTCTGGAGGGTGGAGCGGGATACCACATCAAGGGTTTCATCGACGACGATCCCAACAAGGTCGGAAGCCGTATCCGTGGCATCGATGTTCTGGGAACGACGGAGGACCTGGAGGAGCTGATCGCCGAGCACGGGATCCAGGACGTCATCGTCGCCCTGGCCACACCGGGACATGACTGGCTTCGCCGGATCATGGGCACATGCGAACGCTTCAAGGTTCGATGCCGTATTCTGCCCTCCTTCAGCGAGTACATCTCCGGAAAGGCCAGTCTGGGCCAGATCCGGGAAATCCGTCTGGAGGATCTACTCGGACGCTCTCCCGTTCAGATGGACGAACGTCACCTGGCGGGCGCCATGCATGGCAAGGTCGTCCTGGTCACCGGCGGCGCCGGCTCGATCGGGTCCGAGCTATGCCGCCAGATCGCCCGGTTTGAACCGAGACTCTTGCTGGTCTTCGACAAGGACGAATCCGGTCTCTTTTACATGCAGCACGAGCTCAAGGGCCGATTCCCGGATCTCGAATTCTGCTGCATCATCGGGGACATACGCAACAAGAAGCGGCTGAGCCAGCTATTCAAGAGTTACCCCATCTGCTCGGTCTTCCATGCCGCAGCCTACAAGCATGTGCCTCTGATGGAGGAGAGCGTCTACGAGGCGGTCAGCACCAACGTTCAGGGAACTCTCAACCTGGCCGAACTGGCGGTGGAACACCGCTGCGATCAGTTCGTCCTCATCAGCACCGACAAGGCAGTCAAACCGGTCAGCGTCATGGGCGCCACCAAGAGGGCCGCCGAGCTCGTTCTGGAGTCCATGCCCGAGAGCGAGACCAGCCTGGTCGCCGTCCGGTTCGGAAACGTCCTGGGCAGCGCAGGGAGCGTGGTGCCTCTCTTCCAGAAGCAGATCGCCGCCGGTGGTCCCGTCACGGTCACTCATCCCGATGTGACCCGCTACTTCATGACGATCCGGGAAGCCATCCAGCTGATCCTGCACTCCTCCATTCAGGCAAAACGAAGAGATCTGTTCATGCTCGATATGGGAGACCCGGTATCCATCGTCTACCTGGCCGAGAACCTGATTCGCCTCTCCGGTCTTCGGGCTGACATAGACGTCCAGATTGAATTCTCCGGCCTTCGACCAGGTGAGAAGCTCCACGAGGAACTGCTGCTCAACTCCGAAGAGTTCGGCCCCACCAAGCTGCCCAAGGTCTTCCGGGTGAAGAGGAAGCAGGTCGAAGCAGCTCAGCTCATTGAAATGTTCGACCAGCTGCCTCGCCTGCTCGATCAGGGCGATGAGCGGAGACTCCTGGATTGGCTGCAGAGAACGGCAAGAGAGTACCGGCCCGGTGTGCACCTGATTTCATCACGTCCGACGGTCATCCCATCGGTCAGGATTCCCAGATCCGAACGTGACAGCTCCGCCAGCGCCGCTCAGCCAGTGGGACAGGGTGCCAGACCGCCTTCTGCAGTCACGCCGTGGTAGATTGGCGCCTCGCCATGCAATAGACTACCCGTCGAGGGTGCCAGTTCCCGAGCCCTCCCGTAGGACCCAGGTTTCCTGACTGACCGGCTGCGGCTCCGGGGAGAAACTCGATGAACAGATCCACTGACCCCATCAACGTGGTAGCGCTGATCCGGCTACTGCGGCGCCACATGCTCCTGTTCATCGCAACCGGAGTCCTTGCCGGCGCCAGCTCCGTCGGTTTCAGCCTCTGGCTTCCGGTCTACTTCAAGGCCAAGACCATCATCTTCCCACCGGAGTCGAAGCAGAGAGACCTGGCTACGCGACTCGTCGGGCAGCTTCCCTCCGGCCTGGGTACCTTCATTGGAGTGGGTCAGAGCCAGGGAAACCAGGGCGAAGTCTGGAAGGGGATACTCAAGAGCCGAACTGTCCAGGACCGTCTCATCAAAGACCACGGGCTGGTGGCGCACTACAAGGTCGATGACGAGGTGCTGGCCCGGCGCAAGCTGGATAACCTCAGCACCGTCGATATCGAGGATGGCGGCTTCCTTCGGATTGAGGTCGAGGACACGGATCGGGAGATGACTCGTACCCTGGCCGTCGCCTACGTGTCGGCCCTGGAGGATCTGAACAAGCGACAGAACAGCACAGCGGCCAAGCGAGGGCGAGTCTTCATCGAGAATCGTCTCGAGAAGATGCAAAAGGAGCTCTTCGAGGCCGAAGATCGCCTTCGGGTCTTCATGGAAACTCATGGCGCCTTCGACATCCGAGACCAGGCCCAGGCAGCTCTACAAGGCATGGGAGTACTGCGAGGCCATCTCGTCGCTGCAGAAGTGGAGCGGGAATCCTTGCTGGCTTTCACCACGCCAGCCAGTTCCCAGGTCCAGCAGCTGAACAGCAAGATCGAAGCCCTGAAGAAGAAGATTGCCTCCATCACCCGGCCTGCAATGGTCAGCGAAGGGAAACAGAGTTCGGGCACTATCAACGGCCAGGACGCCCTGCTCGCCCTGCCGAATCTCAGTCAGATTCCCAAGCTCAGTCTGGAGTACGCCCGGCTGAGACGGGAAGCGGAAGTCAAGCAGACCGTTTACGGCGTTCTAGTCAAGGAGCTGGAGATGGCCAAGATCACCGAGGCCCAGGACACTTCGACGCTCCGGGTTCTGGATGAGGCAGTCGTTCCTCGGTACAAGTCCTGGCCCAAACGGGACATAATTGTCATCGCCATGACCCTGGCTGCTCTGTTCCTTTGCGTCTCGCTGCTCCTGGCCCGGGAAGCCTGGAAGATGTCAGCCCAGAATGGGGCCACCACGGACGACGAGCCTGAGGGCTCGAAAATGTCGCTCCAGGCCGGGAACGCCCACCAGATAGACGGCTCCGGCTAGACGAACTCCCTGGCTCGGCTTCACCACGCCGGAGGCTACTGACCGGTTGGTAGTACATACGACTCGCCAGTCTCCCGGATCAGCCGCGAGCCTTCGGTGTTGCCCGATGGCAGATCCTCTCAACCGATACCGAGCTTCCTGGATGCCGTCTCGATGGCCTGGAAGAGGTCTCGCCGCTCGAGAGCAACGAGCCAGGGGCACGCGAAGAGAACGGTCAAGACCAGCACCCCGTGGACCAGGAGGGCCAGTGTGGCCACGGTTGCCAGATGAGCCCCCGAGGGCAGCACAAGGGTCGTGACCTCCCTTGCAACCCACCCTGCCCCGAGCAGAAGCGACATCCCAACGATCTGGAACTTCCAATCATATTTCCAAGATCGGATCTTCGAGATGACCCACATCATCACGTTCACGTGAAGGAACTGGAGCCCGACCATCTTGATCGAGAGTCCCACCGACCCCAGACTCAGGCCCGGAATCTGGCCCGTGCTCGGCGCTAGCAACAGCCAGCTCGCAGCCATGCTGAACAGCATGAACCCCATTCCAATGACCACGTGCTCCCGAGTCCGTCCGGTGGCATAGAGCAGAGTTCCGCATAGCTGCCCCAGGCACTGGTGGATCGGATACAGGAGCATGATGGCCAGGGCCGGGGCTCCGCCGATGAAGGACTCTCCGAGTACCACCGAGATGATCTCCTGACTCCAGGGCAGCAGGAGCCCCGAAGTCGCCGCGGCGAAGAAGAACAGGCACCGTGAAGATCGAGTGTAGAGAAGCCGGACAGTCTCGGAGTCTTCTCGCTCATCGGCTTCGGCAACTTCCTTCCAGAAGATGCGAAGTATGGAGGCCGTCGCCAGGAGAGCCACGGCAGCGAATTGATAGCCGACACCGTAATAGGCCTGCTCCACGGAACCACCGAACTGCTGCAAGAGCCAGCGGTCAGCGAACTCGTAGGCGAATCCGACGTAAGTGTAGGGAATCAGGGGACGGCAAAACTCGAAGTACTCCTTGAGCTCCTTTCGCGGTCTGTCTGGCCCCTCGGGTCGTGCTGCCTCCGGTTCGGTGCGGGCAAGCAGGCCGAAGGCAAGGACCGTGGCCAGCAGATGCTCCACGAGTATGAGACCGAAGACAAGCCAGAGGTCGAGTAGCCCCGACAGCCAGAGTCCCACAGCCAGCCCCGCATGACTCAAGCCGAGGCCGAGCCGCAGGCCCTGCACGAGGGTGGTGCGCCGTCGGGCCTCTCCCGTCATCACGGCGAAGTTCCAAACCTGATGCTGAGCCATGGTGGCGACGAAGCCCAGCAGGACCATCGCCCGGGTCTCATTCTTCCAGACTGCCGAGATCCAGGAGGCCGGAAAGACCAGGCCGATGGCCAGGATCGGAATCAGATGCTGGAGGAACACCCAGAATGCATACCGGGTGATAAAGGTTCCGTGGCGGGCACGCCTGCAGAGTAGTGAGTAGAAAGCCTGGGTCGCCCCCATGTCCAGCAGGTTTCTGAGGGCAACGAAGACTCCGACCAGGAAGATGAACCTTCCATAGTCCTGAGGGCCGAGGCCACGAGCGATGACGATGCCCGCCGCGAAGTTGAGCAAGGCCCGCAGAATGTTCACCACCAAGGTCATGGCTATCCGGAGCCGAATCCCATGAATCGAACCCAGGAAGAACCCGAACAGGGCAGAGTTCCTGGGAGTTGAATCCTCTCCAGAAGAACCGGCTGACGAGTTGCTGGGTTCAGGCTGACTCACGAACTTCCTCGCCCGACTTGGGGGTTACGGAACTCCGGGCATACGTCGTCTCGTTCCAGCAGATCCATCGGAGTACTATCCCGGGTAGTGGTCCGTCTCAGAACCTCGAGGGCCGCGTCAGATCTCGGGTCGAATCACGGTCCAGACGAGAAGGCGCCAGACAGTTCGATTGAACGGGAACCCCAGGGGACTGACCTTGAGGGACTCCCAGAGATACCCGACACCCCGGCCCACCTGCCGGATGGAGAAGGCGATCAGGGCACAGCGAAGCAGCGCAGCCTGCCGGCCAGGCCGAGATATGCCCGGCAGGCCGGTCAGCCCCTGGGAGAGACGGATGCCTTCCTCTCGACGCAGAACTTGCAGGGACGCGGTGTTGGATAACCGGCGCCCGTGAGTCCTCACGGAGGCGAGAGGCTCCGGGATACTGGCTATCCGGTAGCCTGCCTGCAGAAAACGTATCCAGAGCGCCATGTCCTGCGCGTAGACATAGTCTGCAGGATAGAGGCCTAGTTTCTGTGCGACTTCAGTCCTGAACATGCACGAAGAGTGGGCCAGCAGGTTGGTTCTGGGTAGCTCCTCCAAGAGCCCTTCATGATCTGCGGGAATCCTCCATCTCTTCAGCACACGCCCTTCCGTGTCGATCGATTGAACGTCGCTTGCCACGAGCACCAGATCGGGGTCAGACTCGAGCCTGTCGGCCTGCAACCGCAGCCGGTCCTTGCGGGCGAGATCGTCTGCATCGAGAAGAGCCGTGTAGGGGGTCTTGATCCTGCCGAGACCGAGGTTGAGCGCCGAGGTCCTGCCCACGTTCTCCTCCAGATCCAGGAGATGAATCCGGGGGTCCCTCAAAGAACGGAGGAACTCCTTGGTACCGTCGGCACTGCCGTCATCGACGAGAAGGAACTCGAAGTCTCCGAAGTCCTGAGCAAGGACGGAGTCGACAGCCTCCCGGATGTATGGCAGGCCGTTGTAGACGGTCGTCAGGACAGTGACGGACTTCAAGGAAGAACCCGCCCCTGCCCTGCCTGTTCATGGCCGGTGACGACGCGATACTCCTGCTGCATTCGGGCGTGCTCCTCGTGATCGTTCGAAAGTCCAGTCACCCGCCATCCTACCACGTGAGGGTATCCCAACCTGACCTTCGGAGCCCTGTTCAATCTACAATCCTTGAGCGGCCTGCATCTGTTCTGATCCTCATCCAGACAGCCTGCTCGCGCCGATGGGCGGCCCGGATTCAGACTGCCAGCGATGGTCCGTTGACCGGGCGATGTTGACTCCCCGGCCACAGCGGACATAAATTGAGCCCCTCGACAGGGATGAGGTCACCGTGGGAAGGCGTGTTGCAAGTTCCAGAGTTCAGTGTCGCCTGATCCGGGTGCGCTGCAACGCGCTTTCAGGTACGTGTGTTGCCGCCGGATCGGCAAGAACCCCCGTGGGCAGAGGCGGTAGATCCAGGTGCATCAACTGACCGTCGGACTCGGGCTGGCCTACTACTACATCGGTTCCATCGGTTTCCTGACCTACCCGCTGGCGCTCTGGAAGATCGCCTGGGGCCGCATGGGTCTGTTGCCCATGGCGGTGATCTCGTCGTTCCTGACCATCTTCTGCCTGAAACTCGTGGTCCACACTCCAGTGGAGCTTGCCTTGGTCGGGCGCTACTACCTCGGGTTCTTGCTCTTCTACTGCTACTTCCGCTCAACCGGCAGACGGCTGGATGCGCGCCGGTTGCTGATCCTGATCGTATGCATGAACCTGATCGAGGCCGTGCTGATCAACACGATCATCCCGATGGAGTGGTTTCCCAACGCACCAGCACAGCTCGATACTCTCCACAACTCTCACAGAACTGCCGTATTCGGCTTCTATCAGAGGCCATTCGGCCTCGGGGCGAACCCGTCGGTGACGAGTAACCTGGCCGTGGTCCTTCTCTCTCTGATTCCGAACCCGAGCCGCAAGTTGGTGGGCCTGACCGTCTTCTCCACCATGATCAGCATGTCCGGGACGGGCT
>JAJFLN010000737.1 GCA_021772705.1 Candidatus Cloacimonadota bacterium
CCTATGAGGTGCCTCCTGCTGAGTCTCGGGGCGCTGGTTTTCCATACTCGAACGACGAGATCGTTGCCGGGGAGCGGCTCTCATGTGATTTGCGGCATGACGAGTCGTCATGCCGCGATTCACCGGACGCAACGTCATTGGGTTGACCCTCGGATCGTCGGAGAGCACGAAGTGGAGCAGGAAGGCTTGCAGCTCCGGGATCAGCTTTCCGATGTGCCCCGGAGAGGCCGTGGCGAACTGGATCGCCCCCAGGTGCAGCTGCTCCGTGATCTGGTCGGAGGTGCCCAGGGTCCCGTAGGGATAGACCGTGACCCGGATCTGGCCGTCCGACCCGTCTTCTATCAAGCGCTTGAACTCCTGGGCATAGGCGTCCTGGACGCTGCCCTGGATCTCCTCGATGGCGAAGCGCCATGTCGTCTTGCGAGCCTTGCTTCCGGTGCAACCCGGTGCGTGAAGCGCCAGCAGGACGACCAGCATGAGTATCGAGACGGAGGATCGCACGACGGAATGGCACCATGTCTAGAGCAATCATCGCATGACCAATCAATGCAACGACAACGACCCGCCGCGGGGCCGTCCGGCCTTCGATAGGATCTTCCAGGCGCTTCAGACCCTGGAGGAGCGTGTCCTCGCCGCCAGCATCCTGATCATCGCTGCCGTGACGGTGGCGAATGTCTTCTTCCGGGCCGTCCTCAACTCGTCCCTCACCTTTGCCGAGGAGCTTTCTCAGGCATTCATCATCGTCGTCACCTTCGTCGGATTGAGCTACGCCGCCAGTCAGGGACGCCACATCCGGATGTCGGCCCTCTACGACCAGCTTCCGACGACGGGCAGACGCCTCCTCATGAGCCTCATCGCAGCCTCCACGGCCGCCCTGATGTTCCTCCTGGCGGCGTACTCGATGCAGTACGTCCACACTGTCTACGTTCTCGGAACCCGCTCCCCTGCGATGAATGTCCCCTACTGGCCATGTTCTGCGCCTACTGCTACGTCGCCTCCATTCGGATGAAGATCCCCCCCCTGCCGCGCTCCTCCTGGGGAGACCGGCGTGGCGCGATCCGCAAGGCCATCCTGCCCCTCGGCTTTCCCGTAATCATCATAGGAGGCATCTACTCGGGCCTGTTCAGCCCCACCGAGGCGGCAGCCATCTCCGTACTCTACGCAGTCTTCCTGGAGGTAATGGTCTACAGAGAGGTCTCCCTGGCGGATCTTCCCGACATCGCCCTGTCCACGGGACTCGTCACGGCCGTCGTGTTCGTCCTGGTCGGTGCCGGGGCGGCCTTCTCCTGGATCATCTCCTTCGCCGAGCTTCCGACCCGACTCATCAACGAGACCCTGGGCCTGACCTCGGCCTCGGATCCAATGGTGATCCTGGCCTCCATCGCCGCCGCCTTCTTCATCGGCTGCATGTTCGTCGATCCCATCGTCGTCATCCTGATCCTGACGCCCATCTTCCATCCCATCGCCGTCGGCGCAGGGATCGATCCGGTGCTGGTGGGAGTGCTGGTCACTCTGCAGGTCGCCATCGGCTCGGCGACTCCACCCTTCGGCTGCGACATCTTCACGGCCATCGCCATCTTCAAGCGGCCCTACCTCGACATCATCCGAGGGACCCCGCCCTTCGTGGCGATGCTTCTCCTTGCCTCGGTTCTGCTCATGCTGTTCCCGCCCATCGCTCTGTTCCTCAGGGACCTGGCGTTCGGCGGGTGAGTCCCGAGTGATGGGCGTCTCGGACATGTCCCTGGTGCAGCCCGTGAAGCCAGCCTCGGGCCACGGCCCCTCCGAGGGCTCGGGCTTCGACGGGAGTCAGGCGGGTGGGGGAATCAGTGTCGATCCGAGGGTCGGAAGTCAGGGGCAGGGGACGGACCCTTCCGGCAGGCGGGTGGCGCAGGCGTCCGGTGCGGCGACCAGGTAACCCGGACGGAGAGGCGACGGCGGGCCAAGCGTCGTCCACGACGCAGGCACTGTCACGAGCTGTTCGGGCCCTACTTGCAGGTACAACCGTTCTTCACCAGACTTGACGCGGCGCCGGTCCACCACCTCGAACTCTTGGCCGTGCAACGAGTGGAACGGATGCGTCACGTCGACGCCCTCGGATCCGGTCTCGGCTGGTGTGGCGGCCATCGGGGCTCTCAAGGGGCGGCTCCAGGGCGGAGCTCCTGGCCCGGTGCTGGACATGCTCGACGCGATCGGACGGCCCGACGGTTCGGGCGCGCCGGCTCAACTTGGTGCGACGCGGTCAACTGCGAGAGCGCCTTCCGAACGGAACTGTCGATTTCCGATGTCCCCGCACCCATCTGAGCCCCCAGCCAGGAGACGCAGTCCGGAACCTCCTGCGTCAACGACTTCAGTCGACTCAACTCCCGGAACACAGCCGGAGCTCCGAACTGGCGCTCCAGGCATTCCAGGGCTCGCCAGACTCCTCGATACTCCGCCTCCCTGTCGAGAGTAGCGTGGAACGGATAGGGCCTGACGAGACGTCCCCCCGGACGCAGGAGCCGCGCAAGCCGCGTGAGCCCTTCTGGCCGGGGCGGTTCGCGAGGACACATCTCACCGGCCAGGTAATCGGCCACGCCTTCGATGCCCCAGGGCTCGAGAATCCGGCGTGACCGCACGGCCTCCATCTCGCCGGGAAAGACGAGGTGGCTCACCTCGTGGCACAGGACCCAGCGGGCGTGACCCAATGCCATCTCGCGTGCCACGTCGTACACGACGACTCCCGCGGCCATGCTGGTCCCCGGGGCGTCGACGATGAGGATCGACGATTGCCCGAGGCCGAAGTGGCGTCGCAACCAGATGGCGGCGGACACCGCCCAACCGGCGATCTGTGGCGCCCGGGGATCGTCACTGACCACGGTCAGGTCCCACCCGGCCTCTCGATGCCGGTGGACTGACGCCTCCGACTGCAGAACCACGAGCTTCGTGGCCGGGCTGCTGGTCTCGAAGCGCGCACGCCCGCCCGTGACCTCGGACCAGCGTGAGCCGGAAGCCTCGGAGACGGCGTACCAGCCACGGCCGCCGGTCCATGGCCAGCTCAGCATGTAGGTCGAAGGGGTGACACAAGAAGCGGCCAGGTTCTCCAGCTCTCGCGGAACCAGGGTCAGCTCCCGATTGAACACGGCATGTCGCGCCGTCGTGCTCTCGGTGGAGGTCTTCGAGCGCTCCGGCTCCTCGATGCAGACCCGGCCTTTCTCGCCAGGCCCCACAAGGACAGAGTCACGACCGTCCTCGAGACGGCTTCTCATGAGGACCTCTCCGTCGATGGCGGCACCGGGAGAGACGGCGATGAGCCATCGAGCGTCTCCCTCGCCTCGTTCCCACTGCAGAGTGGTGCGGGAAGTGAACCGAAGGGAGTCGATCCGAAGGGGACTCCCTTGTCGGGCGAACTCACCGACGGACCGGAGACGTAGCTCCACCTGCTGCCGGGACGGAGGAGTCAGTCGAGTCTCTCCCCCCGGGAAGAACAGATCCAGTATGCCTGCTTCGTCACTCGCAGCGACGACCAGGTTGGGCGTTCCCGGGATGAGAGCGCTCGCACCGTTCTCGGCGAGAACGTTAACGAGCCGCTCGTCTCTGGTCAGCTCCATCAGATGCCGGTGCGTCTGCGGGCCATTGAGCGGCGGGGTGTGGAGGGTTTCGTGCAGGCGCTCCAGCCAGGGGGCGGCTGACGGCTCCACTCGATGGCTTCCCCGCTCCGGTTCGCGGGCCGGCCAGCGTCGGCCCTCATGAAGTTCCTTCAGCTCCATTGCCTCGACCAGGGCTCGGGGCAACATCCCGGCAGCACGCTGCTGGAGTTCCCTGTCCTCCAGGGTGAGAGCAACGCCCATCCTGACGAGCCCGGCCGAGTGGCGGTCCGGAACGCCAAGGAGTCCGAACACCCGTTGGCTAGCGTCCGGGACATAGCGCGCATCCGCTCCCTCGATGTCCTTTCCCGGCTTCTTGCTCTGGCAGCCGGCCGTCGAGGTTCTCTTGGGAGAAATCTCTTTCGAGACCTGTCCACCTCAGGTCGTGTCATTCCGTGTGCTCCGCGAGCTTCACGGTAGCTGCCCCCTCCCGAGGGCCATGCGCCGAACGACCTGGCCTCTGTTTCGTCGTAGCTCAAGGGCCCTTGCTGGCTCCCGGAGAGATCGCAAAGGTTACTGGCGGGCCTGTTCGGCGGCCATGTTCTTGAAGCTGGTCCGCACGATCTGCTCGTACTGCTTCCGAGACGCGATCAGGTCGTCGTATACCTCGGCGGCCCTCTTCTTGTCGCCAGATTGGGCTGCTGCAACGAAGTCGGTGTAGTGCTGCCGATACTCGGACTTGACCCTCACGCTGTCGGAGTCGTTGTAGAAGCGGGCACCGGGAAGCTCGTCAGAGACGCCTATGTCACTGGGCACAAAGGCCTGACCTTCCAGGACCACCTTCTTGGCCGTATCGAGAGCCACCGTGAGGGCCTGCGTGTCCCCCTGGAAGAGAGCAGTGATGCCGCGACCGATGGCTCCGCCGATGTAACCCATCACCATGGAGCCGACGACGGTGCCGATGGGACCGGCCATGCCGCCCAGCGTGCCCCCCAGGAACTGTCCGATCGTTCCCCCCATGAAGAGGCCGACCGTGCTGCCGGCAGCCTGTCCCACGACTTCGCCGAAATCGATGCCCTCCAGGGCCTTGCTCATGTCGAAGCCGGCGCTTCCGATCCGGCCGCCCAGAATGGCGGAGGTCATGGCGCCGAAAGTGGGGAGCACGGAGGCCAGCAAACTGCCTCCGGGGGGCAGCAGACTGGTGAGGACGACGGAGGCAAGTGAGTATCCGACGCCGGAGCCGACCAGCCCACCCCAGAACTGGGGCGTGCCGATGAAGCCGACTGCCTTGCCGATGTCCACCTGGCCCGTGGTGGCAACCTGACTGATCAGATTCATGCCTGCCACGGAGCCCACGGCCAGGGCGATGTTCATGGGGTCCATGGGCCGGAAGGTACGAGCGTTTCGAGCCGTCTGATCGATGGACTTCATGATCACCGACTGACGCTGCGGCGCGATGCCGACCCGGTCCATGCCGTACCGGACCAATCCTCGAGCTTCCTGACCCAGGGTGGGATTGGCCGGGATGTTGTACTTCGCCTTGATGGCGTCTACCCGGGGCTTGAACTGGTCCGGCAGGCTGTCGAGCATCTGGGCCGTCTTGATGACCGGGGGGACGGAGCTGCCCAGGTTGCCCCAGTTGCCCCGAAGCTGCTTCACCTGTTGCTGAAGAAGCTGCACTTCCGCTTCGAGGCCCGGAGGCAGCGTCCCGGGGGGCAAGCTGCTGGCCATCGCCGAGATCCCCGCCATCCGGGAGGCAGCCGATGCGCCTGCCTGGAGGGAGCCGGCAGAAGAGCCGGCCACCTGGGCCAGGACGGCCACAGGCTGCACGATCAGATGGACTGCCAGCAGCAGCGCTACAAGTCTCTTGACGCCAGGTATTCTGTGAGATGTGGCAAACATGATCGGTCGATCGGTCCCCCGGACCCTACCATGAATACCGATCTTGCCGGTGAATGGTTGCAGCCTGCCCGGATCCAGTATCCTCATCGCCAAGGAGGTGCCGCCTTCAACCCTCTCACCCACGCCCTCATAGGATGGAGCATCGCCCACATCGGGCCATCGTCTCGTCGCTTGCGGTTCGCCTGCGTCGCCGCCTCTCTCCTTCCCGACCTCGACGGTCTGGGACTGCTGTTTGGCAAGGAGTACTACATCAAGTACCACCACCTCCTCTGTCACAACTTCGCTTTTGCTTTCCTGGTCATGCTCCTCTCGTCAGCCTGGCTCGGGTTCAGCCCCCCTGACCTGCTCAGGGTCTTCCTGTGCGGCCCCCTTCACTTCCTGGGAGACTACTGGGGCTCGGGCCCGGGATGGCCCCTGTTCCTCTACCAGCCCTTCGACGGCTCCGCCGTACTCAATCCAGAGGCCTGGGATTTCAATGGCCCTGAGAGCCAGATCGTGCTGACCCTGCTTCTGGTCCACGCATTCACGGTGGCCCGGACGCTGGGGCGAACACCGGTGGAGGTGATCTCACCGGATCTGGACGGGGCCCTGGTCGATCGGTTCGCCCTGGGCTTCGGCGCCGAGTGCCATTGCGGAGAAACGGCGCTCCATCGGTGCCGCCAGTGCCTGCGGCCCATCTGCACCCGCCACGGAGAGTTTCCGGCTCGTTACCGGGTCGTCTGCCGGGTCTGTCCCCTGGACCCGGTCGGGGACGGGGACGGGGGCACCGATGGCTGAGGCCCTGGACGGTGGTCGGGCCGCAGTTGACACGGGAGGGACATTCACGGACTTCGTCGTCGCTGACCCGGCAGGATGGAGGGCATTCAAGATTCCCTCCACGCCAGCTGACCCTGCCCGCGCTGTGCTGCAAGGACTGTCGGAGCTGACGAACCTGACCGATCTGGTCCACGGTTCCACCGTGGCCACCAACGCCGTCCTGGAAGGAAAGACAGCCCGCACGGCCCTGGTCACGACCCGGGGATTCCGGGACCTCCTGTTCCTGGGAAGACAGGCCCGGCCCAGCCTCTACGATCTGGACCAGACACGAAGTCCGCGGCTGGCTCCGGACCGGCTCTGCTTTGAGGTCGCCGAGAGGCTCGCGGCCGACGGTCAGGTCCTCAGAGAGCTGGACACGGCCGGGCTGAACCGAATCCTGTCCCACCTTCGGAGCCGGAAGGCAGAGGCCGTGGCAGTCTGCTTCCTCTTCTCCTTCCTCCGGAATCGTCACGAGAAGGCGGCCGGAAAGATCCTCGCCGCCAGCGGCCTTCCGGTTTCCCTCTCCTCCGACGTGCTTCCCCAGCAAAGAGAGTACGAGCGAGCCGTGGCAACTCTGCTCAACGCATCTCTGACGCCGGTGATGAAGGGCTACCTGCAGCGGCTGAGGCAGGGGCTGGGCAAGACATCCCTCCGGATCATGCAGTCCTCCGGCGGCAGCATCCAGCCCGGACACGCCGCCCGGTTTCCGATTCACACCGTGCTGTCCGGACCGGCAGGCGGACTGGTGGGAGGCACCTGGGCAGCTCGGGCTCTGGGACTGAGCCGCGTCATCACCTTCGACATGGGGGGCACCTCCACCGATGTGGCGGCCTTCGAAGGGAAACCGGATCTCACCACGGAGGCCCGGCTGCTGGATCGACCCCTCTCGATCCCGGTGCTGGACATCCACACTGTCGGCGCAGGCGGAGGCTCCATTGCCCGCCAGGACCCCGGCGGCGCCCTGCGGGTGGGGCCCATCTCCGCCGGTGCCGAACCGGGACCCGCCTGTTACGGCAGAGGCCAGTTACCTACGGTCACCGACGCCCATCTCGTGCTCGGCTGGATAGACCCGGATCGAATGGCAGGCGGCAGGGTCCGGGCCTCCCGCGACGCGGCCCTGGAGGCCGTTTCTCGCCTGGCATCCCGGCTCAACCTCTCCCCCCTGAAGCTGGCGGAGGGAATCGTGCAAGTCGCAGAGGCGAGCATGACCGGCGCCATCTGGCGCATCACCTGCGAGCGTGGCCGTGACCCCCGGCAGTTCGGACTGATCAGCTTCGGAGGCGCCGGACCTCTTCACGCCTGTTCGCTGGCCGAGCAGCTACGGATTCCGCAGGTGATCATCCCCCCCGT
Organism: Candidatus Cloacimonadota bacterium; assembly: GCA_021772705.1. Classification (GTDB taxonomy): domain Bacteria; phylum Muiribacteriota; class UBA6191; order JACPRK01; family JACPRK01; genus OFTM100. Next base: position 7,611 of record JAJFLN010000737.1, read on the forward strand.
GCCCGGGGCCTTCTCGGCCTTCGGCATGCTTCAGTCCGACACGGTCATCCACTCCCGAAAGGCTGTGCTGAGGCGTGGTGGATGCCGGGAGGGCGACCTGATTCGAGCCGCGGCCGACCTGGGGAAGCGAAACCGCCGGGAAATTGGCAGCATCGGGAGTGCCCTGCTGTTGGAGGAACCGGAGTTGCAGATTCGATACCGCGGCCAGTCCTACGAGCTGACCATTCCTGGCCTGGACTTGCGGCAGTGCGCCGCCAGCTTTCACCTGGCTCACCAACAACTCTACGGCCACTCGGATCCGAACCGAGAGATCGAGGTGGTCTCCGTGGGGCTCCGGAGCAGCTTGCCCTCCAGAGCCGCCGGCTCCCATCCTGTCCCGGCCGGGAGCGGCAAGGCATCCGATGCCCGGATCGGCGACCGCCGGATCTGGTGGAACGGCTGGAAGCAGGCCGCCTACCTGGAGCGAGATCGCTTGCCGGCAGGTTGCCGCATCAAGGGCCCCGCAATTCTGGTGGAAGAGACTTCAACCTGCCTGATTCCTCCGGGCAGAACCGGGCAGGTCGATCCCAGCGGCTGCATCGTGATCACATGAATTCCATCGAACTCTCAATTTACGCCGGCCTCTTCTCCGCCATATGTGAGGAGATGGGTACGGCCCTGATGCGCAGCGCCTTCTCCCCGAACATCAAGGAGAGACGGGACTTCTCGACGGCCCTGTTCACTGCGGAGGGAGATCTGCTGGCCCAGGCCGCACACGTGCCAGTTCATCTGGGCTCAATGGGATTCGCTCTCCAGGGAATCCGAGGGAAGCTGGATCTGAAGCGGGGTGATGTGGCCTGCGTCAACGATCCCTATCTGGGCGGCACCCACTTGCCGGACATCACGGTTATCGCCCCCGTTCACGCTGGCAGAACGCTGATCGGATACGTGGTCAACCGGGCTCATCACGCCGACGTGGGCGGCAGCCAGCCAGGCTCCATGCCCGTGGCCCGCCGCCTCGAGGAGGAGGGGCAGATCATCTCGCCCTGCAAGCTGATTTCACGCGGACGTGTCGTGGATTCGGTGATGCAGGGAATCCTCGATGCCGTCAGGACGCCGGAGGAACGGCGGGGCGATCTGGGTGCCCAGGTCGCGGCAAACCACGTCGGCGCGACCCGCCTGGCGGAGCTGGCAGAAAGAGACGGCAACGGGAAGATACGTCGCGCCATGAAAGCAGTAATCGAATATGGCGAGAGACTGTCCCGGGACACGGTTCGAGACATCCCCGACGGCACTTATCGTTCCAGGGACCTCCTCGATGATGACGGGTTCGGTAACCGGGACATTCCGATCTGCTGTCGAGTTGACGTTGAAGGAGAGTCCCTCCGGGTCGACTTCGCCGGTACAGCGTCTCAAGTGGAGGGAAACCTGAACGCCGTCTATCCCGTCACCTTCGCTGCCGTTGCCTACTGTTTGAGATGTCTCATGCCCCCGGACACGCCCTCCTCGGCAGGCTGCTTCAGGCCTCTCGATGTACGGGCGCCGGAGGGATCCCTGTTGAACCCCAGGCGTCCTGCCGCCGTTGCGGCCGGGAATGTGGAGACGTCCCAGCGAGTCGTCGACACGGTCCTGGCTGCCCTGGCTCAGGCTCTTCCAGACCGCATCCCCGCTGCCAGCGCCGGAACGATGAACAATCTGACCCTGGGTGGTGAAGATCCGGTCAGTGGAGGCCCCTTCGGATACTACGAGACACTGGCCGGCGGGATGGGAGGCCGCCCGCGGAGTCCAGGCCTGGATGCCGTCCAGACCCACATGACCAACACCCTGAACACTCCTGTCGAGAGCCTGGAACTCCACTATCCGCTCCGAGTCCTCCGGTATACGCTGCGCCGGGGAAGCGGAGGCGCCGGCCGGATGCGCGGAGGAAACGGTGTGATCCGGGAGGTCCAAGTGCTGGTCGACACCAGTCTCAGTCTGCTGACGGAACGGAGACGGCGAGGACCGCCGGGGACGGCTGGAGGCAAGCCGGGCCAGGCGGGCCGAAATCTCCTCAAGGTAGGAGGCCGATGGACAGCGCTTCCCGGCAAGACCGTTCGACTGCTGAGGCAAGGGGAGACTTTGCGAATTGAGACACCCGGCGGAGGCGGCCACGGCTCCCGGATCAAACGCCGGCAGAGGAAGCGAGCTCACTCTCAGTAACCCAGGTCGTGGTCGACCACGTTATCCAGGGCCTCCCCCCGCAAGTATCGCTGCAGGTTGGCGACGAATACCCGGGTGGAGTCGACCATGTACTCCGGGTAGTTCCCCGAAATGTGAGGGGTCAGCACCACACCGGGAGTGGTCCAGATCGGGGAGTCAGGAGGCACAGGCTCATTCACGAAGACATCCAGCCCGGCTCCTGCCAGCCGCCCTTCCCTGAGAGCCTCCAGCATGGCCTCCTCATCCAGCAGGGCGCCCCGGGCGATGTTGATGAGGTGGGCGCTCCTCTTCATAAGCCCCAGCCTGCGGCGGTCCAGGAGACCTCTCGTCCGGTCCGTCAAGGGCAGCGCCAGGACCAGAAAGTCGCTCTCGGCCAGTATCCGATCCGTATGGGACTCGCCCAGACCCAGCCGGAGCCCTTCCGGCAGGGACTCTCCTTCGGAAAACGGCCTGCGCCGGGTCCCGATGCAGCGCATTCCGAAGGCTCCAGCGAGACGAGCCACCTCCAGCCCAATCGCCCCGAGTCCGAGGATGCCACAGGTCAACCCGGCCAGGCTGAAGTTGCTGGTGGAGATCTCATCGTATGCCCAGTGGCGCCTCGATTGCGCCTCGGCGGCTACATTGAGTCGCTTTGCAAAGGTGAGCATCAGTCCCAGGACGTGCTCGGCGACCTTTACCCGGTGCATCCCCCGAGAGCTGGTCATGACCACGGAGGACCGCTTTAGCTCGGGAGTCACGGAACGCTCGACGCCGGCGACTGCGAGGTGGACCCACTTCAGATGCGGCGCGTCATGGAGCAGCTCCGGGGACAGGGAGAGGGTGAGCAGGATCTCGGACTCTTTCAGACACTCCAGCAGGTCCGCCTTGCTGGAGCTGAACCGGAGAGTCACCCGATCCCCGACAGCGTCCTCGATACCCTTCCGGACCAGCGCTTCCTCTTCGTCGCCGCGACACATGGCCACGGCCACCGGGATGGGAGCCCCTGTCGTCATGACTTACAGCGCCGATGAGGTGGAGACTGGCCTTCCAGGGCCGATGACTTCGCCCTCGTCGTCAGGAAGTCCTTCCGGATGGCCCTGGCCTCCAGCTCTCTTCTCTCCAGATCGTCCCGGCACGTGACTGCCTGCTTCTGCAGGCTTCCGGCGTACTTGAGGGCGTGGTCCTGCATTCTCGGATCGACACCGGTGCCGCCGGTGCCATATTCCGTCAGGACCTGGCGCCGTTCGAGCTCCACTCGAGTGAGACGCTGATTGACCTGGCCAGTCTCGGAAGCGACCCTGGCGAGGTTCCTTCTGGCGACGGTGGCCCGCACCGTAAGGACCCGCTCGATGGCACGTCTGGTCCTCTCCTTCATCGGGTCAGAGTCCTCAGCTGTTCCTGGCTCGACCCAAATCCGCAGCTGTCGGACACGGTCTGACCCAGGTACTGCATCACCTCTTTCCGGCGATCGATGGCCTCGTCAGCGAGAAGATTGGCCCCTCGTTCGTACTCGCCCATGTTGACCAGATCCTCCACTTCCTTGAAGGCAGCCAGGTAAGCTCGCACCTTGTCGGCCCTGGCAGCGTGCTCCAGGCTGACCAGGTCCATCATGGAACGGCTGACGGAATCGAGCACATCGATGGCCGGGAACCAGCCCCGCTGCGCCAGTTCGCGGGACAGGACGATGTGTCCGTCCAGCAGCCCCCTGGCTGTATCGGAGACAGGCTCGTTGATGTCGTCTCCTTCTACCAGGACCGTGTAGAGACCGGTGATGCTTCCCTGGTCCGAGGTTCCGGATCGCTCGAGAAGCTGAGGCAGGGCGGAGAAGACTGAAGGTGTGTAGCCTCGGCTGCTGGCGGTTTCGCCGGTGGCCAGTCCCACGTCGCGCTGGGCGTGGGCGAAGCGGGTCAGGGAGTCCATCATCAACAGCACGTTGGAGCCCCTATCTCGAAACCACTCGGCGATGGTAGTGGCCAGGAAGGCCCCTCGACGTCTGAGCATGGCCGGCTCGGCGCTGGTGACCACGACGACGACGGAGCGAGCCAGGCCAGCCGGTCCCAAGGCGTTCTCGATGAATCGTCGCACTTCGGAGCCTCGTTCCCCGATCAGGGCGATGACGTTCACGTCGGCGGAGGTGTTGCGGGCGATCATTCCCAGAAGGGTGCTCTTGCCGACGCCTGCGCCGGAGAAGATGCCCACCCTCTGCCCCTGTCCGCAGGTGAGCAGACCGTCGACGGCTCGAACGCCGATGTCCAGTACCCGGGATATCGGCTTCCTGCACAGAGGGTCAGGCGGCTGGGCGTAGAGGTCGCGAGTGTCGGTCTCGAAGATCTCGCCCTTCCGGTCCAGGGGCCGGCCCATGCCGTCGATGATCCGGCCCAGCAGCCCGTTGCCTACCTTGGCCTGAGGCAGGTGACCCGTCGGTGTGACCAGGGCACCGGGCCCCAGTCCCTGAGTGTCCCCGAAGGGAAGCATGAGGACTCGCCCCTCGCGGAAAGCCACGACCTCCGCCAGGACTCCCGAGTCGATTCTGCCATCGCCGGGTACGAGCCGGCAGACCTCGCCGATCCGGACGCTCAGGCCGCTGGCGAGAACCAGAAACCCGGTGACCTCCTCCACTCTGCCGAGGGAGTCGTCGAGACGGCAGGAGCTGAGGGCGGAGGTCAGTGCCGGCCAGTTGAGCTGGACACCAGAGCCAGGCTCGGGTCGACCCTGATGCGAAGACTTGAGCTCCCGGAAACTGCGTGGTCCCTTCCGCAGTGCCAAGTCAGATCCCCTGCGTCGGCGCGTTCAGGTTCCACTGTGCTCTCAGGTGATCTCGAACCTGTTCGAATCGGCGGTTCAGACAGAGGTCGAGATTGAAATCCGTGCTCCTGAACTTGCAGGAACCGGGACGGACGGCCGAGCTCGTGGACACGGAGGTGATTCGGTTTGCCAGCTCCTTGTCCTGCGTGGCCAGGATTGAAAGGCAATCGTAGTCCGTCTCGTTGACCAGGATCGCGATATCCATGGCCTCCGCCCTTTCCTCCAATACGCCCTGCACTGCGGCACCAAGGATGCCTCGAAACTCCTGCTGTTGCAAGTGAGTGACCCGCTCGGCGATGGCCAGGACCACCTCGAGGATCTCTCTCTCAGCCGATCGAAGGTGAGCCGTGTAGGCCAGCTCCAGGTCCTTCTTCAGATGAGCAACCAGGGCGAGAGCCTCACGACTCTCCTTGGCTGCCATAGCCAGGCCCTCCACGCGAGCGTCGTTGCGCACCGCCTCCTGGACCTCGCGGGCGTGGGCCATGGCCTCCGCTGCGGCTTCGAGGCGGGCCGTCTCGGTGATGGCCTCGGCTTCCTGCCGGGCTTCGGCACAGATGTCCGCTGCCTCGAGCCGAGCATTGGCGATGATCATCTGGGCTCGGCGCCGGGAGACTTCCAGTTCCCGGAACGCTTCACCAACCAGTTCCTCCAGGGTCCGATCCTCCGTCAGATCGCCCCCGCCTCGCACCACCGAGAAACTCCGCTCATCTCCCTGTTCCACGCATGTCCCTGAGCTCATCAATTCGCTGCCCCTTATCGGGAGGCCTGGCTCCCGGAATCCGCCCATACTGGGTCGAGTACGAGTTCTACTAGTATTCGCTTGATTCGCAGTTGCTCAATCTTGTGGGCGTTAGACAGATACGCCGGTACAGCCGTTGTTCGCAGCGCTGGACTTCCGATGCAGGCAGATTCCTGACGAAGTCGACCTGTGCCAGCATCAGCTCCCGGTCTCCAGGACTGACCCGCTCTGCCAGCAGGTCCTTCACGGCCTCGCAGGAGTGGTGCAGGACCACGGCGAGGTCCCGGTTCGACTCGCTGTGAAGGAGATCGTGAAGCTCATCTCTGGAGAGGCCCAGAAGGGGGCTGAAGGTGCTGGAGGGAAGAGCCTCGGGCAAGTAGCCACTCGGTTCTCTGAATTCTCCGCGGCGCCGGCCTGGCGTGTGCAGGAACAGCAGCAGACAGAGCAAGCTAGCTGTGGCGCCCCCCCCCAGGACCCAGGGAGACCAACCGGCCGTGATGACCGAGACCAGGGGAAAGCTCCAGACCGAGGAGCTGGGAAGCTCACACTGGAACGGCGCGCCGACGACGGATACCACATCGTTACGGGCGGAGTCGAATCCGGAGGCAGCCATGATCAGCGCCTCCGCCTTTCGTTTCAGACCTTCTGGGAGCTGTTGCTTCGGAAACAACCTGGAGTTGATCAGGACCGATACGGACAGGCGAGTCAGGGGACCACGGGCCTCGGGTATCAGGGTCGTCCGTGTCCTGATGCTGGCGATGGGCTTCTTGCCCCCCGACACACGGGCCTCGGTCTGGGCCGCCACGGTCCGATAGTTGACGGAGCCGCCGTTGATAGCATCCCCGGTGGCGCCCGGCCTCGGGGCACTCTCAGCAGTCACGGTGACCACCAGATTCGACTCGCCAAACAGTCGGGACAAGAGACAGGTGATCTTCTTGGCCACCATCTGCTCGTGCAGCTCTGCCGCCGCCATTCCGGGCTGCCGGGTCTGCCTGGGCGAAGCCTCTTCCGGGACTTCCCGGCCAGCCGTTTCGAGATTGCCGAGGGAAGAATCGCTGACTGAGATGTACTCCGGCGACAGGCCATCGACCCCGTGACTGACCATGGTGCGGATCGTGTCCAGGAGACCCTGGCTCGCCCGAAATCCGGGCCTGAAGGTCAAGATGACAGAGGCCTTGGCCGTCCCCCGTTCCGATGCGAAGCCCGTGGATCGGGGAAGTGACAGATTGACGCAGGCCCGATCCACCATACTGTAGGTGGTCAGGTTCTGTTCGATCCGGCTCTCCATGACACGGACGCCCAGTAGCCGCCGCTCCTCCGGCGAGAGCAGGATGGGGTTCTTGCCGGCCAGGTCAGAAATCAGACTTCTCGACCGGCGGGTCCGGCTCGATCCCCGGGCTGATGCGACACCCATGGCATCAGACATCCTGGCCTCCGGAACCTCCACGCTCAGACCATCTGTCGACGTTCGAGCCGGGATGCCCCCGGCGTAGAGACGCTCGGCCAGTTCATCGGCCGCGGCTCTATCCCGCAAACCGGAGGCCACGGCCCGATAGGGGGACTGCTCACCGAGTGAAAGGAGCCAACCCACGCAGGACAGGGTGGCGGCGGCGATGGTCCCGAAACCGATCTTCTGAAGCCGGGACAGGGAGGCAATGGACCGGGTGATGTCTTGCAGGGAAGTCTTCATGGGCAGTGGGGGCAGTGGAGTCAAAGGATGAACTTGCTCAGATCTTCGTCGGCGGCCAGGTCAGCGAGCCGCTCCTGGACGTATTCTTGGTTGATGCTGAGAGTCGGGCCACCGCTCTCTGGCGCGTCGAAAAGGGGCTCTTCCAGCAACTTCTCCAGCACCGTGTGGAGGCGCCGGGCGCCGATGTTTTCCGTTCGGGAGTTGACCTGCTGGGCGATGGCGGCGATCTCGTCGATCCCATCGTCCAGGAACTCGAGTTCGATGCCCTCTGCGCCGAGAAGGGCTCGGTACTGTGTGGTGAGAGCATTCCGGGGCTCGACCAGAATCCGCCGCAGGTCGGCTTCTGACAGGCTGTCAAGCTCAACTCTCAAGGGAAACCGTCCCTGCAGCTCGGGGATCAGATCCGAGGGCTTGCTGAGGTTGAAAGCACCGGCGGCGATGAAGAGGATGTGGTCAGTCTTCACCGAACCGTGCTTCGTCGTCACCGTCGTGCCCTCGATGATCGGAAGAATGTCGCGCTGGACGCCTTCCCGGCTCACATCGGGTCCGGAGCCCCGCATCTCGGGGGCCGTGATCTTGTCGATCTCGTCGATGAACACGATACCGCCGCTCTCGGCACGGCGAAGACCCTCGGAGACGATGCTCTCCATATCCAGGAGATTCTCGACTTCCTCCTTCAGCAGAGCGGGCCGGGCCTCCTTGATGGTGAGGCTCCTCAGCCGGGACCGCTCGGGCATCATCCCCTTGACCAGGGACTTGAAGTCCACCGCTTCCAGACCGGGAATGTCGAGGCCCGAAACGCTGGATGTGCTGTCCTTCATCTCCAGCTCGACCTGGCGCTCGTCGAGCTTGCCGTCCCGCAGGAGGGCTCTCAGCTTCTCCCGGGTGCCGCCTCCCGATGACACGGGCTCGACGGTTCCGCTCTCGCCGGCGAGGAAATCTGGCTGCCGCAGGTGCGGGCGATCCGCCGACTGAGGCAGCAGCGCATCGAGAAGGCGTTCCTCGACACGGCTCTCGGCAGAGGTCTCCACCGTGTCGGACTCCTCCCGCTTGACCTGTGCGATGGAGATCTCCACCAGGTCGCGAATCATGGATTCCACGTCCCGGCCGACGTAACCGACCTCGGTGAACTTCGTGGCCTCAATCTTCACGAAAGGAGCCCCGGCGAGGTTGGCCAGGCGGCGGGCGATCTCGGTCTTCCCCACTCCCGTGGGACCGCTCATCAGGATATTCTTCGGGGAGATCTCCTGACGCAGTTCTTCCTCCACGAGCTGCCGCCTGTACCGGTTGCGCATCGCGATGGCGACAGCCCGTTTGGCCGGCATCTGGCCGATAATGTACCGGTCCAGAGCCTCCACGATGCGGCGTGGAGTGAGACTCTCGAGGGAAGGGTGGGAATCCAAGGTAGAGGTTCCGTTCGCGTCCAGGACTTCGGCGCCGCTGTCAGAGTGCGAGGACTGTGGTCTTCGAGTTCGTATAGATGCAGAGATCGGCAGCGATCCCCAGGGCCTTCTCGGCCATCAGGGGCGCCGCCAGATCCGTGTGGACCCAGAGGGCCTTCAGAGCCGCGATGGCGAATGCCGAGCCAGAGCCGATGGACGCAAAGGACTCATCAGGACAGAGCACTTCACCGTTCCCGGAGATGATGAGCAGGTCCGATTTGCTGGCCACCAGGAGCATGGCTTCCATCCGCCGCAGGTATCGATCCGAGCGCCACTTCTTTCCCAGCTCGACGGCGGCGCGTTGCACGTTTCCGCTGTATCGGTCCAGGTTCTGTTCAAAGAGCTCGAAGATCGTCAGGGCGTCTCCGCTGGCGCCGGCGAAGCCGGCCAGGACCGAGTCCTTGAACAGCTTCCTGACCTTGACTGCTCCTGCCTTGAGCACCGTCTGCCCCAGGGTGACCTGGCCATCACCGGCCATGGCCACTTCGCCGTTCCGGTCTCGGACTGCGAGGACCGTGGTTGAGAGCATCCGGGGCATGCCGAGGGTGGCCGGCGCCGTGGCACGGGTGGAACTATCCAGCATCAGGAATCCTGCCTCTCAGGAGACGAACCTGGACGGCCGCTCCTGGCGTGGGGGTGAGCCAGGCGATACGCCTCTCGCAACTTCTGCTTGCTCACGTGGGTGTAGACCTGGGATGTGGCCAGACTCCGATGGCCGAGCAGCTCTTGAACAGACCTGAGATCGGCGCCGCCATCCAGCAGATGAGTGGCGAAACTATGACGCAGAGCGTGGGGTGAGAACCCCCGCGCCGCAGCCTGCTTCAGCAGTCTTTGACGCAGCACATGACGCACTCCTCGGACACCGAGCCGGCCACCTCTCAGGTTCCGAAACAGAGGGGCCCCTGCTTCGGCAGCTCCTCCGAACTCCAGATAACGCTCCAGCGCCTGCCGGGCCCGGTCACCGAAGACGGCGTAGCGATCACTGCCGCCCTTGCCCTGGCGAACCTTGAGGCTCCCCGCTGCCAGGTCGAGGTCGGCTCGGTCCAGGCCGCAGATCTCACTCACTCGAATCCCACTTCCGTAGGCGAGCTCGAAGAGAGCCCGATCACGCCGATCGGCGACAGAGTCTCCTGAGATTCCTTCGAGAAAACGGGCAATCTCCTCCTGACCCAGATGGCGGGGCAGACGAGCCGGAAGCCGAGGACTGACGACGTGATCCGAAAGACCGGCAGGGACCAGCCCGATCACGGCGAGATGGGAGAGGAACGACCGCACCGCCGCTGTTTTCCGCGACTGGCTGCGACGGGACAGCCCCCGTCCCTCGAGACCCATAACGAAGGCCCGGAACTGAAGTGGCGGCAGCCCCCCGAGACCAGCGGGATCCGTGACCTTCAGTCTGCCCAGATACGCCAAGAACTCCGACAGATCCGAACCATAGGCCCGAAGCGTGTGGGAGGAGTATCTCCGCTCTGTCCGGAGCTTATCCAGGAAACCCTGGACCTCCTGGCTGAGCTTCGAACTCGGAGTCTGACTGGCACGTTCGACAGGCATAGGAAAGCCACTCGATACTCTAGTCTCGATACGTTCCTGTTGGAGGCTGCCTGTTCCGCCCTGTGACAACCTCTGATATGACACCATGATCCCTTTGCTGAAGCCCATACTCGCACCTTCAGTCGGTGCATGGTGACGGCAAGGATACCCCAGGAGTTCCGAGGCGCGCAAGACAAAATCAGGGAAATGTTCAACTTTTTGTCTGACTCAATCGACAACCCCCATCCAGCCTGGATTCTGCCCCTCCGGCTCCCCTCGACAAGCTCAGACGATAGGGCCGCCCGCTCCGTCCATCCCCTTCGGCGTGGCTCAGAACATGCTTCGACAGATGGCTCAGACGAACGGGTTAGGCCCAACACCCCTGAGATAATACGGATTTTGTTGTAGTGGGGCTCTGCCCCACACCCTG
>JAJFLN010000738.1 GCA_021772705.1 Candidatus Cloacimonadota bacterium
ACTCATCCGCGACCGCCGCCGCCACGCGGCGCTGGAGGCGCAGGACGGCAAGCGAAACTTTCAGGTTGCGCGGAGGGCCGTTCCATAGTGGGGCGAACGGATCCGGAATAGGCCAGGGGACCCCCTACGGGACATGCACCCTGGGTGACGGGTCTACTTGCTCGTCATCTGATAGGTGCCGTTCCAGTCTTCCGGTGGCGGGAAAGCGGCGAATTCCTCGCAGCGCCGGATGTACTCTCGAGACGGAGGATCGCCTCCCTTCAGCTCCTCGGCCTTGAGGAAGGACTCGCTGGCCTTCTCCCACTCCCGTTTGCGGTAGAGCTCCAAGCCCTGTGTGTAGAGTTCGATCTTGTTCTGCTGATCCGGCGTCAGCTCGCCCTTGCGGCAGATCAGTTCGTAGACCGTGATCGGCTCCAGCTTGCCTACCACCAGAATGCGATCCAGCTCCCGGGCCTCGATCTTGTGCTTCGCTGCCTCATAGGTCGAGGCAGGCATCATGTTGTAAGTGCCGTATGGCTTGTTGGCACCCTCGAGGCGGGCGGCAAGGTTCACCGTGTCGCCCATCATGGTGTAGTTGAACCGGGTGGCGCTTCCCATGTTGCCCACCACGGCAGCCCCGGTGCTGAGGCCGATCCGGGCTTTCATCTGAGGCCGTCCCTCGGCACGCCACTTCTGCCGCGCCTCGACGAGCCACTCCTGCATCTCGATTGACGTCAGGCAAGCTCTCACGGCATGGTCGTCGAATCTCAAGGGAGCCCCGAAGAAGGCGATGACCGCATCGCCCTCGAACTTGTCCAGGGTGCCTCCATGCTTCAGCAGGATGTCGGTCATGGCCGACAGGTACTCGTTCAGAAGCTCCACGAGCTGTGAGGCCGTCAGCTTCTCCGAAATGGTCGAGAATCCGGCCACATCGGAGAAGAACGGTGTGATCTGCACCTCTTCGCCGCCGAGCTTCACCTTGTCCGGGTCTTCGATGAGCTCGTCGATGACGTCCTTGGACAGGTAATGGGCAAAGACGCCGGTGACGAATCGCTTCTCTGCCTCTTCACCGAGGTAGCGATAGACCGAGATACAGGTGTAGTTGAGGAAGATGGCGCAGATCGCCGGGGCAACGCTGATCCAGAGACCGTATTTGGCCAGGATGACGTAAGCCACCACCAGATAAGCGCCCAGCAGTTCCAGGAGGAGAATCGAGCCGCTGATGATCGACACCCTAGGAAACAGAAGGCCGCTCAGGAGAGCGATCGTGACGAGGACGATGAAGGAAGGCCACCAGTCCATCCGCCGAAGGAAACGTCCCTGCAAGATGGTGTTGATCACGTTGGCGTGAACGCCGACCTTGGGATAGACCTCCTGGTAGGGCATGGTGCCCAGGTCTGTGGTGCCGCTGGCCACGGACCCGACCATGCAGATCCGATCCTTCACGATCTTGGTGAGCTGTTCACTCCGTTCCCGCAGGGCCTCCCGATAACGGCGGGCCTGCTTCATCTCCCCTTCCGTGGAGCGCAGTATCTTGCCGACCTTCTCCAGCATCCGCGTTCTCGGCTTGGCCCGCTTGTTCTCCTTCTCCAGTAGCCTCTTCAGCTTGTCCAGGTCCCGCTGAGTCAGCTCGAAGATCTGATCTTCCAGCTCCTTCTCGCGCTCGTAGGCATCGGCCAGCTCCAGCCGGTGCTGCTCGAGTGCCTCCTCCTGGGCTTTCAACTCTGCCTCGTCGTTGGCCTTGAAACTGGACCTGGGATGGTAAAGCTCGAACTCCAGGTCGGCCACCCTGTCTTCCAGGACAGTTATCTTCTTCACCGTCTCGGCGTAGAAGGGATACTTGGCTGACCGATCGCCTTGCTGCAAATGGAACCGGTAATCCCGCTGCAAGTTCAGGTAGTCCCGGACTCCGTCGAGAGATCGATGCTCGAAGCTTCCCAGGAAACTACCGGCCCAGTTGATGAGCATTCCCGCCTTGGGGTCGACGGGGATCTCGATCCGTCCCCGGCTGCTCTCCAGAACCACCTTGGGACCTTCCACGATCTGGATCTGGTCGTCCTTCACGTTCAGATAGTCGCAGACCAGGCGGAATGCGCAGTGCTTGACCAGGCGATCTTCGAGACGCCAGAAGAGCGGCACGGATCGGATCGAACCGTCCGTGTCGGGTTTCACGTTGGAGAAGCCGAGACCTCGGAAGTACTGGGCGAAGAGCGGGATTGGCGGCTGGAAGTCCTCGCTGGACAGGTAGTCCATTCCCTGGGCATTGCCGATGATGGGCATCGAGAACCCGTCGATGACGATCTGCTGACTGCTCGCCTTGGCATAGAACTTTCGCATGAACTCTTCATGATTCCCGGGATTGGCAATGTGTAGCTTCTTCGATACCCAGGCCGAAATCTCCTCGAAGGAAGCCGACGACGCCTCCTTGACCTCCTTGGAGATCGCCTCCGCCAGCACTCCCTGGCGCGCAGTCTCGATGTTGCGGCTCACCCAATTGGGATCCAGGTCCAGGTCCTGGGCAGCCGCGGAAGAATGGACATCCAGGTTGTTCCTCAGATAGTGGGCCAGCTTGGCCCGATCGAACATCCTCCGGGAATCGGCTCCTGCCCTCAGCTTCTCCGGCAGCTCATCAAATGCCTCATCGGGATGGGCGTCGACGTAGTCCTGAATCTGATCGAGGCGTATCTGAGCCTCCACCAGGACCTGGGCGTAGGGCTCCTCCACGAAGAAGACGGAGTAGACATTCCCGCATCGCCGGAGAGCATCGGCGAACACCTGGTCGGGATTGACGATGGCGGACCCCAGGGACTCTCGCAGGCCGCGGATCTCCATGTCCAGGTAGCCCCGCAGACCCTCCAGGTTGCTCTCCAGCGTCTCGGTCTTCAGGTTGTCCGTCAGATTCTGCTTCACGTTGTCGATGCTGGCGCTGCTGCCTTCCTGGAAGACCTCCATGGAGTGCATCACACTCCGGCCCGTGATCGACTCCTTCAAGATCTTCGCGCTCTGCTCGGGGAACTCGATGTCGAGGAAGACCGTCTTGGCGCCGAATCGCTTCAACGTCGACACGATCTCTCCAAAGTGCGACCGGGGCCAGGGCCAGCGGCCGAACTTCAGCAGGCTGGCGTCGTCGATGTTCATGTAAACGATCTCCGGCGCCGTCCTCTGCGTCGGCCGGAACACGAGCCTGAGGTCGTAGGTGCCCTGCTCGATCAGGCCGAAGATCTTCGACTCCGAGAGCAGATAGGTCACCAGGATGACTGCCAAGATGATCGACAACTCGGCCAGCAGGCTCTTGACCTTCCTCTTCTGAGATTTCGATTCAGCCATTGGGGGGCGAGTCTTTCACTGCGGCGGTGGCTCGAACTGAAGCCCGCCAGATCCTGAGCAATGTTAGTCTGAACTGTGACCTGCCTGCCACTGTATACATTCCCCTGCGAGGCATCATGAAGCCACGAATCGCCATCACGTCAGGTGATCCCGCCGGTATCGGGCCCGAGATCGTCCTCCGGGCGGCCGGTTCCGGAATCCTGGACGAACTCTGTGACCCCATCGTCATTGGCGACATGGCCGTCATGGAACGGGCAGCCGCGCTCACGGAGATCTCAATGAAGTTCATCACCGAGACGGCCTGCCCCCCGGCACCGGGGACGCTGAAGGTGCTGTCGGGAGACGCACCTGCCCCGGGAGACTTCGAGCCCGGTATTCCCCAGGCCATCTGCGGGGAGGCCGCCTATCGCTACCTGCTCCACG